>JAHEKA010000403.1 GCA_024638585.1 Rhodospirillales bacterium | reverse complement strand
AAATCCAGCGGCGATTCGCGGGCGCGACGGGCGACGGCCCGTTTCTGATGGGCGGCTTCTCCGCGCTCGATGCGATGTATGCTCCGGTCGCCAGCCGTTTCGCGACCTACGGCGTGGACTTAGAAAGCCAGGCACAGGACTATGTGGACGCGGTGCTGGCGGACCCCGACATGCAGGAATGGCGCGCGGCCGCCAATAAAGAGCCCTGGATCATCCCCGAATTCGAGCCCGACGAGGAGACCGATAAGGACTGAAGCGCCCGTCCCCCGCGTTCCGGGTTCAGGGTTTTGAGCCGGGTTCCCGAGTGGCGCCCGGCGTTGCGGATGTGGGGTGCTGCGATGATCCGCCGCCCGGCGCACCGTCGCGATGGGTCGCGGGCTTGGAACCACCACTGCCGAGCATCTTCTTTTCACGGTAATAGCGCACCGCGCCGGTATGCAGCGGAATGGCAACCCCGGTCAGGGCGTTTTCGACCCGCATGCGCCGCGCCGCGCGCGGGGCCTGGTCCAGGATCTGACGGGTGGAAGGATGCCAAAGGGCGCGGGTCACGCCATAGACCACATCCTGGCGCACCGTGTCGGAGACCACCAGCAGCGCCCCTACCGCCAGCGTCGGCGTTGCCGCCATCCTGCCATAGACCGACGCGGGTACCGTGACCGATGCCAGGAACGGATTAGCTTTGCGGATCGCCGCCGCCCGGTTTCCCTCGATTGGCAACAGCCTGAGGGGCACCGTCTTGGCAAGTTGGGAAATGACCGGCGCAGGATATCCGCCGACAAAGAAAAAGGCGTCGATCCTGCCGCTTTTCAGGCGATCAACCCCAGGACCGACTTGGGAATTGAGACGGCGCACGTCCTTGGAACCGATGCCATAGCGCTTCAGCACCAACCTGGCGATGGACCTTGTGCCCGATCCCTTGAGGTCGAGCGAGATGCGCCGTCCCCGAAGATCGCCGATGGTCTTGATCGGGGACTTGCGGCGCACCACCACATGAACCGCTTCGGGATAAAGGCTGGCGATTGCGCGTAGCCCCGGCACCGCCTTTTTGCCGGAAAAGGGCGCTTTCCCTTTCACCGCGAGATAGGCGATGTCCGATTGCACCAGGGCGGCCTCAAGCCGCCCGGCGCGGATATCCCTGATGTTGGAAAGCGATCCCCGCGAGGCCTGGGCCACCGCCACCATGCCGGGCACACCGCAGGACCCGCCCTCGCCACACCTGCTGGGACCCGGGGGATGAGAGATGGCGCTGGCGATCAGGCCTCCGACGGGAAAATAAACGCCGGAGATCGAGCCCGTGCCGAGGCGGAAAAACTTGATCTCCTGGGCCCGGGGCGACGCGACCAGTCCCGCCACAAGGGCCACAACCCCCATGGTGGTGATGATCCAACGCAACCTTCGATGCATCGTGAAATCCCTGCGTTCCGAAACGCAATGCCTGTGCCTACCCGATTGCCGGGTTGCAGTAAAGGCCGTCCCCCCACTATGGCGAAATAATCACAAAGAAGCCTTAATCTCGGCGCCGCGGTCCCGCGGTCAGAACTCGCCCGACGCGCCGCAAGCGGGATCGAGGATCGTGTCCCGTGCCCCCGAGGGCAGGGGTTCGGGATAGTCCAGGATGTAATGCAGGCCCCGGCTTTCGCGACGCGCCAGGGCCGAACGCACGATCAGGTCGGCGCAGTCGGCCATGTTGCGCAATTCCAGCAACGTCTGGCTGACCCGGAAGTTGGCGTAATAGTCGCTGATCTCCCCCTTCAGGAGGTCGGCCCGGTGGCGCGCCCGTTCAAGTCGCTTGGTGGTGCGCACGATACCGACATAATCCCACATGAACCGGCGCAGCTCTGCCCAGTTGTGGCTGAGCACGACCTCCTCGTCGGAATCGCGCACCCAGCTTTCGTCCCAGGGGGCGATGTCGCCGGGCAGGGCGATGTCGCCCAATTGCGCCGCGATGTCCCGGCCGGCGGCCCGGGCGAAGACCAGGCATTCCAGCAGGGAGTTGGAGGCCAGGCGGTTGGCGCCGTGGAGGCCGGTAAAGGTGCATTCCCCCACCGCGTAAAGGCCGGCGCGGTCGGTCCGGCCCGAAAGATCGGTCATCACCCCGCCACAGGTGTAATGGGCCGCCGGCACCACCGGCACCGGGCCCTTGGCCATGTCGTAACCGAACTCCCCACACCGGGCATGGAGGGTCGGGAAATGATCCTTGATGAATCCCGCACCCCGGTGGGAAATGTCGAGCCCGACGCTTTCGATCCCCAGCCGCTTCATCTCATGATCGATGGCGCGGGCCACCACGTCGCGCGGGGCGAGTTCGGCACGGGGATCGAACCGATCCATGAAACGGCTGCCGTCGGGCAGCACGAGATGGCCGCCTTCGCCCCGGACCGCTTCGCTGATCAGGAACACGGTCCGGGAATCAGAGATCAGGCAGGAAGGGTGGAACTGGGTGAATTCCATATTGGCCACCCGGCAACCCGCGCGCCAGGCCATGGCGATGCCGTCGCCGGTGGCGCCGGGGGGATTGGTGGTGTGCAGATAGACCCGGCTGGCACCGCCGGTGGCCAGCACCACCACCTTGGCGCGGAACAGCTTCACATGGCCGTCGGCGCAATCCAGCGCGTAAACGCCGACGCACCGGAGGCTTCCGGTGTCCGGGTCGGGCCGATTGATGCAGTCGATGGCCACGTGGTTCTCGAACAAATGGACATCGTGGCGCGCCCGCACGGCGCGCTCCAGGCAGGCCTGAACCGCCCGGCCGGTCGCATCCGCCGCATGGACCACCCGGCGGTGAGAGTGCCCCCCTTCCCGGGTCAAATGCGGCAAATTGCGGCGCGGACCCTCGGTCTCCCGGGTGATATCCATGTCGAGTGATTCGAGCCAGGCGATGATGTCGGGACCCTGCTCCACGGCGTAGCGGACCACGGCCGGATCATTAAGCCCGGCCCCGGCATTGACGGTGTCTTCGATATGGGAATTGAAGGAATCGTCTTCGCCGATCGCGGCGGCGATCCCGCCCTGGGCCCAGTTGGTCGCCCCCTGGTCCAGGGTCCCTTTGGACAGCACGCCGATCGAGACGCCTTCGGGCAGTTCCAAGGTGACGCCCAAGCCGCCCGCCCCGCCGCCGAGGATCAGAACGTCGAAGGAATAATCAGAATCGGTCAAGACCTGTCCGCCAAAACGGCCGAGGGTCAATCGAGATCCGGTTCACGATATGGTCTCCCGACCGCGGCACGCGGGCCCGGTCAAGCGGATTTCGGTTTGATGGTCCATTCGATCACAGGTTCGAAGCCGGCATCGGCGAACAGGTTGCCGACCGGGCAGCGGTCCTCCGAAAGGACCTTGAGACGATCGATCCGGGCCTCCGGCTCATCTGTTTCCAGGGTGATCTCCAGGCCGGCGGCACAGAAACGCATCACC
>JAHEKA010000402.1 GCA_024638585.1 Rhodospirillales bacterium | reverse complement strand
TCGTGAATGTTCATCGCGCACCCATCGGCGCCCGGGACCGAATGACCGGTCTCGGAAAACCGTAAGTTCAAGGAATCCTATGGTTAATTTAACACCCACGACCCCTTAAGCAACCGTTAACCGTGGCGCCGATCGGCAGCGGCGCGTGGCTGGGTTCCGTCGGGCGGGATGACTGGCCCAGGTGGAAAAGGGCGCGGGAAGATGGGTCTCCCCGCGCCCCGTTCTCATGCCTTGCGCCGCGTTTCGCTGCGAAAATGGCCGCGAATGGAGGCACCGGAAAAGGCATGCGCCTTCGGCCCGGCCAAAACCGCGACCTGGTCCGCGGTCAGCCGCCCGATCACGGCCAAAGCCGGCGCATGCTGGACGATGCGCACGCTTCCGTCGGGCGCCAGCAGGGTCAGCCACTCGCGCTCTTCGCCGTCGAGCCAAACCCGGTGATTGGCGAAACGGCGCAGCTTGCGGCTGCGTCCGCCCAGCGCGGCGCGGATGCAATCCTCGGCGAGGGCGCGGTGGATGGGATCGATGATGGACATGGTTCACCTTCCTTCCTAACGGCGGGCGCACCTATTGCGTCCGCACGGCCCGTCAGTCGAAAGAAAGGTGGAATCAAGCTGTCATGACGCCGGGAACCTAAGGACCCGGTCGCTCAAATTCAAGGGGATTCTGGCAGATCTAGGAGGCCCGCTGCGGGCCGGGGGGAACCGCTAGCGGCGAAGCACGAAACAGGGCTGCTTGCGGGCCTTGAGCTTGTCGCATACGTCTCTGGCCGCAAAGGCATCCGTAAACGGCCCGGCGCGCAGCCGGTAATAGGTGCCGCGGGCGCCAAGATCCGCGCGCATGGTGAAGACCTTCACGCCGTCCAGGAGCGGCCGGTGGGTCTGTTTCAGCTTGCCCGCCGCCTTGGCGGCGATGGCGGCGGTCTCGGCCCGGACCGCGCCGAGCTGGACCTGGTAGGTCGGCGCCTTCGCCTTGCCGGCTTTCGCCACGCGTGGCTCTCCCTTCGCGGTTTGACCGCCGGTCTTTTTCTCCGCGGGCCGCACCTTGGCCAGCGCGCCTTCCGCGCCCTTATCCTTTGCGGCGGGCCCCTTCTCGGCCGCGGCTGCTGCTTTCGGCTTGGGCTTGACCAGGGCCGCGATCTGGGTCTTGGAGGTCAGCGTAATCCGCTCCGCCCCGACCAGCACATCCCGAGGCGCGGTGCCCTTTGCCGAGGCCGAGGCCGCCGAAGACGCCCTGGCGATCTCCGGCTTGGCGCGCGGCGTCTCGGGTGCCATCGTGGTTTTGACGGCCTTGGGCGCCGGCGCGGGCTTGGGTGTCGGGCCCTTGAGCTCCTTGATCTTCGCCAGGGCCGCCACGGGCCCAGCGCCATTGCTGCTGGGGGCGAGGCGGGGTTCCAGCGCCGGTTTCTTCTCTTCGACCTTGAGGTCCGGAGAAACCTTTTTCGAGACGATCGCTTCGAGCTTGACCTCTGCGGGCTTGTCCCGGGCCATGACCGCCTCGGGAACGGCCGATGTCGTGGCCACCTGGGTTTCTTTGGGCGCCGCGGGCGCGAGGCCACGGTTCGGCGTCACAGACTGCTCGGTGATCGAGACTTCGCTCGGCGGTTGAGAGGGAGCGGGCTTGGGCAAAGACCGTTCAGCCACCCGCGACCGTTCCTTGTTCCTGAGGAAATTCAGATTGTAACGCGCCTGGGGATTGCCCTGATCCGCGGACAATTGGAACCATTTGAGCGCCTTCGCATTGTTCTGGGCAACCCCGCGCCCGGTGCCGTACATGACGCCGAGGTTATTCTGCGCCTGGGCATGGCCTTGCTCGGCCGCCCCGATGTACCACCTGACGGCCTCATGATCGCTCTGCGCCACCCCCAGGCCCCGGTCGTACATGAAGCCGAGATTGTTCTGCGCCGCCGCGAGACCCTGCTTGGCGGCCTTGAGGTACCACCTGGCGGCTTCGGCGTGATCGCGCGGCACGCCCTTACCGGTGGCATAGAGCGCTCCCAGCATGAACTGGGATTGCGCGTCTCCCTTTTCGGCCAACTTGCGCCATGCTTCGCGCGCGACCGTGAAATCGCCGCGCTCATACGCTGCCGCTGCATGTTTGAATGTCTGTGCCGACGCCGGCGCCCCCAACAGCAGCGCGAACACAACCAAACTGATAAAACGTCCCAACTCGGCCGCCTCCCTGGCAATGCCAATCTTGACGTAATTTATGCGGTATCTCGCGAAGAGTCATGCATTTTACCTATTCATGGTTAACGCGAAACCCCCGGTAAGCCTTGGTTTGGCGAGGCTTGGCGTTTGGCCCTGGATCCGGTCCCCAAGACACGGCCGAGGGCGGGAATTTTGGGTCTGGGCGCCCTAATCGCAGCGATTTCCAGGGTCCCGTCGTGAAAACCACCCCCGCCGCAGGGGTGCCGCTTGGGGAAAGCGGCTTTTCTCCCCGCCTTTTTGGCTTAGTATAAGGCCCATCCATCCGGACAAGACCCGGTCAATCGGGCGCCCGGCCAATCATTCGCCTTAGGAGGAAACCATGCCCAGAATCGAGAAGAATTCCGCGGCGGAGAGCGACCACGAAGACGCCGAAGCGCGCGTGCAGACCTTCCGCTATCAGAAACCGACATCCTTCAAGGCGGGCAAGGCCTCGGTCCGGCTGTGTGAAAGCGACGTGATCAAGGGTCTCGTGCAGGTGGTCCAGGATGGCGGCGAGAACAACCTGCACTACCACAAGACCAATGACGGCTTCTGGCTGGTGCTCGGGGGCCGGGCCAAGTTCTACGGTCCGGGCGACGAGCTGATCGGCGAACTCGGCCCCCATGAGGGAATCTTGATCCCCCGCAACGCGCGCTACTGGTTCGAACGCGTCGGCGATGAGGAGCTTGAGATCTTGCGCGTCGGCGGATCGGCGGTGCTGGGCGCCAAGGACTCGGGGCGCACCGATTCGGAGCCGCAGAAATTCCAGGTTGGCTCTTCCGACAAGTTCGACGGCCTGGTCAAAACCGACAGCTGAGGCGTTTCGCGCCGGCGCGCCCCCACGCCCCGCTATTTCTTGCGGCGCTTGAGCTTGGCGAGATCGCGGTTGAGCGCGCGCACGGCATTGACCGAACTGCGGAACGCTTTCTTCTCGGAAGCCGACAGCGGGATCTCGACGATCCGCTCCACCCCCTTGGCGCCGATTACCACGGGCACGCCGACATAAAGACCCTTGATGCCGTATTCGCCGTTCAACTGGGCGGCACAGGGCAGCAGGCGCTTCTTGTCCTTGAGATATGATTCGGCCATCTGGATGGCGGCCGAGGCCGGCGCGTAGAACGCCGAGCCGGTCTTGAGCAGTCCGACGATCTCCGCGCCCCCGTCGCGGGTGCGCTGGACGATCTCGTTGATGCGCTTCTGGGTGGTCCAGCCCATCTTGACCAGGT
>JAHEKA010000401.1 GCA_024638585.1 Rhodospirillales bacterium | reverse complement strand
GAGTTTCCGGGCGCAACACCCGGAATACGGGTCCTCCCTCATATTGGACGGATCCGACGTCTCCCAGACGTGAAGCCTCCCTGTTAGACTTGCCGGGAACCTTCGGGTTCCCGGCTTTTTCATTGTCCGAATGCCGCGCGGTGTTTCTCAGGAGTGACTGCGGGGTGCCGCTTATGCGGGGACTCCCCGCGGTCCTGGCGGACCGCCTGATTGATTTCCTTGTTCTGATTCCTTTTGCCGACTTAGCGCTCATTTCCCCCGGTCCGGCCGAAGCGCGTTCGGCTGCACAGCGGTCGCCGTATTGGGAGGTAGCCTGCGTCCGGGGCTCCTCTTGCACAGATGCCGGCAAGCGGGCCAATATGAACCTATGACAAAGCAAGAAGATCATCGCGACGGCGCCCCGGCCGGACGCAAGGTCAAGGCCAGGATGTTCCTGCTCACCATGCTGGTCCTGTTCGCTGGCACCCTGGGCGTCCTGATCTACGCGGCTCTGCGCTCCGTGCCCTCCTAAGGACCGGCCCCAACGTCGGGCCAACTTGCCGTCGCCGGCATCCTGTAGGATGATCGGCAACAGCGTCGGTGGGCGGGCCGTCCATCGGCAACGGGAGAGAGGCCGATGGAGACGACAGGATTACCGGGCCCCGTGGCGGCGCCTTGGGTGTGGTCATCGCAAGAGATCTTGGACCGGGACGACTGGATCGTCGAATTTGACGAAACCTCCCGGAGGGAGCTGGACGCGACACTCGGGGCCGTCAAGCGGCGCGGACTTGCCCTCGAACAGATCACATCCGCGGATTTCCCGCTGCCCTCCCTTGCTGAAGTGCTGGCACACGCCAAACGGCTGCTCGGCGACGGCCCGGGCCTCGCGCTGATCCGCGGACTCCCGGTCGACCGCTATGCCCGCGACGATATGGCCCTGATCCTTTGGGGCCTGGGCAGCCATCTCGGCGAAGGCATGCCCCAGAGCTATCGCGGCGACATGATCGGCGACGTCATGGACATGTCCCACACCGGCGACATTCGGCGCAGCTACCGTTCGCCACGCGCGCTCGATCTCCATTGCGATCCCGTCGATGTGGTCGGCCTCCTGTGTCTACGCCGGGCGAAGGAGGGCGGTACCAGTTTGCTGACCAGCAGCCTCGCCGTCCATAACGCGATCCTGGCTGAACGCCCCGACCTCCTGCCGGCGCTCTATCGCGGTTACCACTACCGCCATTCCGAAGCCGCGTCGCTCGGCGAGCCGGCGACGACACCCCACCGCATTCCCGTCTTCGGAACCTGCGGTGATCGGGTGGTCTGCAATTTCAACGCCTCCCCCATCGGCCGTTCGCTGGCTGAAGACGGTCGCAAGGAGGATCCGGCGGCGCTCGAGGCCTTCGAGGTCTTCAAGGCGACAACACGGCGCGACGACCTGATGGTTCGAACTATGCTGGAACCTGGAGACCTGCAGCTCCTCAACAACCGGGCGGTGCTGCACGGGCGCACCCTGTTCGGAGATCACAACGACATCACCCGCAAGCGGCTGATGCTGCGGCTCTGGCTGAGGATCCGCGACTGGCCGACCTTGCCCGACACCATGATGCTGCACAAGGATGGCCGGGCGCGACCGCGCGTGGGCGCCGCTGAATAGCACCAACAAAGAAACCGCAGGGAAGAGGGGGAGGAACCAGGCATGACGATCAGGACCGTCGGGTTTGTCGGGCTGGGCATGATGGGAAGCCGCATGGCACCGCAGATTTCGGGCGCCGGCTGGCCGGTTCACGTCTTTGACATCAACGGTGAAGCGGCCGAAGCGGTGGCCCGGGCCCATAACAACATTTTCGTCGAAGAATCGCCTAAGGCCGTGGCCGAGGCCGCCGAGGCCGTCATCACCATGCTGCCGGCCGGCCCGGACGTGCACACCGCGGCACTTGGGCCTGATGGTCTCGCACAAGGTTTCAGTGAAGGGGACGTCCTGATCGACATGAGCTCATCCCAGCCGTGGATGACCTTGGAACTCGCCGAGGCGCTCAAGGTTCGCGGCATCGGCATGATAGAGGCGCCGGTCTCCGGCGGCATCGAGGGAGCCGAAGCCGGGACGCTGACCCTCATGATCGGGGGCGATGATGAACTGGTGGAACGCTGCATGCCTATCCTGGAACCGATGGCAGGCCACGTCTTCAGGACCGGGAAAAGCGGTTCCGGCCACGCGCTGAAGACGCTCAACAATATGCTGAGTGCGCTCAACACCATGGCAGCCGCCGAGATTCTCTTGATCGGCACCCGCTTCGGCCTCGATCCCGAGGTGATGGTCGACGTCATCAACCAGTCCACCGGCATGAATTCCGCCATGCAGCGCAATATGAAGCAGCAGGTGATCAGCCGAAAATTCAGCGGCGGTTTCGCCTGGGATCTCAAGTTCAAGGATTTCGGCATCGCCGTGGACCTCGCCAAACGCACGGAAACCTCCGTTCCGCTCTCGGCCCTGGCGTTTCAACTCAGTCAGGCGGCGACCACCTGGATGGGCGACACGACGGACAAGCGCAGCATCGAAATCGTGCGCTGGATGGAGCATATGGCCGGGACCGAAATCCGCAAGCCCGGCTGATCCCGCTCTTGATTGTCGCGTGTGATAGGCGCAACGTTCGGTCATGGACGGACCGGCGGACAGTTTCGAACGGGCAGGCACCCTGGCGGAGCTTCGCGAAAAGGGGCACCTCCTTCTGCGCGGCAAGCATCGTCCCATCCTGGTGGTGGAAGATTCGGGGCAGGTCTTTGCGCTGGACAACCGCTGTCCCCATATGGGCTTCCCACTGGACAAAGGCACCCTCGAAGACGGCATCCTGACCTGCCACTGGCATCACGCGCGCTTCGATGCCGCAAGCGGCTGCACCTTCGACCTGTGGGCCGACGATGTGCCCGCCTGCCCGGTAGAGCTGCGCGGCAATGAGATCTGGGTGAACCCGACCTTCGACCAGGGCCCCGCGCGGCCCCGGTTCGAACGCCGCCTCGCCGACGGCCTGGCCCACAGCATCGGCCTGGTCATCGCCAAGTCGGTGCACGGCTTGCTGAGCGCCGACGTTCCGCCCAACGACATCGTCCGTCAGGCCGCCCTGTTCGGGATGGCCAACCGGGACGGCTGGAGTTCGGGCTTCACGATTCTGACGGCGCTCGGCAACCTGGTGCCGCATCTCGAGCCGGGAGAGGTCTATGTCGCCCTCTATCACGGGGCAAGGCGCGTCGCACGCGACTGCGCCGATGAGCCGCCCCGGCGTGAGCGCGCGCCCCTGGCAAGCGACCCGGGCCTTGCCACCCTAAAACGCTGGTTCCGGCACTGGGCAGCGGTGCGCCATCGGGAAGCCGCAGAACGCACGCTGCTGACGGCACTTGCCGCGGGCACGGAGCCGTCCCAACTCGCCGACCTCCTGTTCACGGCGG
>JAHEKA010000400.1 GCA_024638585.1 Rhodospirillales bacterium | reverse complement strand
CGTGAAACACGGGAATGTTCATGCGCTGGCGCAACGTGGCCTCGACCTCGAAGCATTCCGGCGCCTTGATGTCCTCCAGGTTGATCGCGCCGAAGGTCGGCTCCAGCGCCGCCACGACCTCGATCAGCTTCTTCGGGTCGTTGGCGTCGACTTCGATATCGAACACGTCGATCCCGGCGAATTTCTTGAACAGGACGCCCTTGCCCTCCATCACCGGCTTCGACGCCAGCGGTCCGATCGCGCCGAGCCCCAGAACGGCGGTGCCGTTGCTGATCACCGCCACCAGGTTCTGCCGGGCGGTCACGGTGCCGGCCTCCAACGGATCATCGACGATCGCTTGGCAGGCGGCAGCCACGCCCGGCGAATAGGCCAGGGACAGATCGCGCTGGGTGGTCAGCGGCTTGGTCGGCGTGACGGCCACCTTACCGGGCGTCGGCAGACGGTGATAATCGAGCGCCGCTTGGCGCAGGTCTTTATTGTTGGCCATGTGAGACATCCCCGGCAGCGTGGCGCTCCTTATAGCAGGCTGCGGGCAATGCAACACCGCGCTGTGGTCGTTGAATCGCGGAATATCGGGGTGTGGGAAGCAGGAAGTGCCCCCAGGCCAGATCGCTCAGTCCCAAGGCAGATCGGCCAGGAGGATGCCCTTGACGGTAATTGTGAATTTTGGGCCTTTCGGCGATCATTGATGGCGGCCGACCCGTCGCGCTCGCCGAACCGCGTTAGGCCGTCAGGCGCCTGACGCCTCGTTCTCGACACCCTGACACCAAGCGGGGCGACCATGCCCGATGCAGTGAAGAACAGGCGCCCCGTCGGAGCGGCGGTCCTCTCCGTGATCACCCCCGGGCTTGGTCAGCTCTACAATGGGATGCCCAGACGGGCCATGGCTTTCCTGATCATCGCATTCTTATCCATCGCTGTCCTGAACGCCATCGCGTCATCCGTGTCCATCTGGTCGTCGGCGGCGTTCATCGTCGGCGGAATTCTCGCGATTCTGACCATCTGCTTCTATCTGTTCGTCATCATCGACGCCTATCGGGGAGCGGTTAGGGTGGGGCAGCTTGAACTCAGGCGGTACAACAGGTGGTACGTATATCTCCTGGTGATCGCGATCGCCGGGGGTCTGCACACGGCGATTGATTTCTCGCCGATCGACGGCCATGCCTACAGCATTCCCTCCGCCTCGATGGTGCCGACGCTGGTTCCCGGAGACCGTATCTTCGTGTCGACTGGCGCCTATCGAAAGGGCCCGCCGGAACGGGGCGATGTGGTGGTCCATGTGTTGGGAAATCCGTCGCGGGGAACCTATGTCAAGCGGGTGGTCGGCCTGCCGGGCGATCGCATCCAGATACGCGACGGCATACTGCGCATCAACGATGCGCCCGCGCTCAGAGAGCCACTCGAGGACGCGCCGCAGCCGGGATCGTCGCAGACTCGTTCACGGGAGCCGGGGACCCAATACGTGGAGACGATCACCGGCGGCCGGCAATACCGCATCATCGAATTCGGCGACACCAGTCGGTTGGACAACACCCAGGAATTCTTGGTCCCGGAGGGCCATTACTTCGCCATTGGCGACAACCGGGACAACAGCAACGACAGCCGGCATCCCAACGTGGGTTTCATCCCCCGCGAGAATCTACGCGGCCGGGTGCTCTACGTGTATTGGGCCGATGACTGGTCGAGGATAGGTGCTCTGGTGGAGTAGCCGGATCACAGAATCGGTCCTTTTCTTTAGCCCCCTCACCCCCCGCTACCCGGATCCCTCCCACTCCCGCGGGGGGAGAGGGTCAGAAGAATGCACCGCCGTCTTACCCTTCTCTCCTCGCGGGAGTGGAAGGGATCCGGGTAGCGGGGGGTGAGGGGCTAAAGAAAACCCATTCCGCTTCGCGGATACCGCACGGCACGTGAACGCTATCCGCCCGGACGAACGGCAAAAGCGACCTAACATGAAAAAAGAGAAATGGTGCGGTCGAGAAGACTCGAACTTCCACCCTGTTTCCAGGACAGCGACCTCAACGCTGCGCGTCTACCAATTCCGCCACGACCGCACAGTCGCCTGATTCGCGCTCCTATGAGAACCGAGGAGCGCTTGCATTGAAGGCGGCAGGGGAATACCAAATCGCATGACCGTTATCAAGCAAATGGGCGAGACCGGCCCAGACCGGGCGGATCCGGCGCCCAAGAACCCGGCCGCTTTGCCGGGTGTGGCGGTCGAATGGCGCGTCAGCGACGCCCAGGTGCCGTACTCGCAGGCCGTCGCCTTCATGGAGGCAAGGGTCGACGCGATCCGCGCCGGCACCGCCGCCGAGCTGGTCTGGCTGCTGGAGCACCCGCCGCTCTACACCGCCGGCACCAGCGCCCGCGACCGGGACCTGCTCGCCCCCGACCGCTTCCCGGTCCACCGCACCGGGCGCGGCGGCGAGTTCACCTATCACGGCCCCGGCCAGCGGGTCGCCTATGTGATGCTCGACCTGAAACGCCGCGGCCCCGATTTGCGGCGCTACGTCCACGATCTGGAGGAATGGCTGATCCGCACCCTGGCCCAGTTCAACGTCACCGGCGAACGCCGCGACGGCCGCGTCGGCATCTGGGTCGACCGCGCCGCCCATGGCGGCCGCCCCGGCCAGGAAGACAAGATCGCCGCCATCGGCGTCCGCATCCGTCGCTGGGTCAGCTTCCACGGCGTGTCCCTGAACGTGGATCCGAATCTGGAGCATTTCAGCGGCATCGTGCCGTGCGGGATCGAGGGGCACGGGGTGACGTCGCTGGCCGATCTGGGGCTGCCGGTGGTGATGGCGGATGTCGATGCGGCGATGCGGGTGAGTTGGGACGAGGTGTTTGGCGATGAAAGAGCCTGAGTGGGCGGTCCAACTGTCTATGTGCCCATCCCATCGGCCGGATCGTTACTCTTTTTGTTCTCCGCCGCACGGCGGAGCAATTCCGTGACCGTCGCGTCGTCGACCTGGGCGAAGTTGCGATAGGCCGAGCCGACGGCGGAGAACCATTCGTTCCTTTCCACGCAGACCACCTCGTCGACCGTCTCGCCGAGCGCGGCGAGCGTCGACGGCGATCCGATTGGAACGGCGATCACGATCCGGCCCGGATGCCTCTGCCGGACCCATTCGACCGCCGCCTCCATGGTGGCGCCGGTGGCGATCCCGTCATCGACCAGGATCACCGTCCGGCCCTCAAGATCCTCACGGATCGCCTCCGGGCCATAGGTTTTCCGGCGCTGCCGGATCTCCTCCAGATCGCGGTCGATCGCCGGCTGCAACTGCTCGCGCGACAGGTCGAGCGCGGCGATTGTCGGCTCATGCAGCAAGATCACCGGCTTGGCGCCGTTGGCCACCGCCCCGATGGCGAATTCCGGGTTGAACGGGGCGCCGAGCTTGCGCACGAAGACCAGGCCAAGCGGCGCCTCGA
>JAHEKA010000399.1 GCA_024638585.1 Rhodospirillales bacterium | reverse complement strand
ACGGCACCGTCTTCCACCGGGTGATCCGCGGCTTCATGATCCAGGGCGGCGGCTTCACCCAGGACATGCAACGCAAGTCGACCCGGGCGCCGATCCGCAACGAGGCCGACAACGGCCTGTCGAATCGCACCGGCACCATCGCTATGGCGCGAACCTCGGACCCGCATTCGGCATCCGCCCAGTTCTTCATCAACACCGTCGACAATGGCAACCTGGATCACCGTTCAAAGGACAGGCGGGGCTGGGGCTATGCCGTGTTCGGCCGGGTGCTGAAGGGTATGGACGTGGTGCGCCGGATCGAGGATGCGCGCACCACCCGGGTCGGCCCCATGGGCAACGTGCCGCGCCGGCCCATCGTCATCGAAAAGGCCGAAACCCTGCGCTGACAGGGTGGCGCCGGCGCCCTATCCTGGGCGCGGAAAGAATAATCCGGGGAGGATCACGCCATGGCCCGCATCAGGGTGCTGAGCGCACCGGCCATACGCCAGGGTCTGGAGGCGCTGGCCGAAGCCTTTGCAGCCGACACCGGGCATGCGGTCGACCTCGACTACGCGTCCGGGCCCAATATCGGCAAGCGCATGGATACCGAGCGCGATGTCTGCGACGTGGTGCTGGCGCCCCAAGGCGTGATCGAGGCGCGCCGGGATTCGGGCCGCTTCGGCCGTGAGCGCGCCATTGCGGTGGGCGGCGTCGAAGCCGGCGTCGCCATCCGCACGGGCGCCCCGGTTCCCGATATCGCATCCGCCGACGCGGTGCGCCAGGCGCTGCTCAACGCCGAGGCGGTGGTGTTCAACAAGGCGTCGTCGGGCGACTTCATCGCCGCAATGATCACCGGTCTCGGCGTCATGGACGACATCGCCGATCGCGTGAAGCGGTTCGAGGACGGGCGCGAGGCGATGGAATTCTTGGCCAAGACGCAAGGCGGCACGGCGCTCGGCTTCGGCCAGTCGACCGGGCTCAAGGTGCACGAGCCGCTCGGCATCATGGTGATCGGGCCGCTGCCGAAAGACATCGGCAACGTCACCACCTATATGGCGATGCGGATGCCCGAGGCGGGCGATTTCGATGCCGCCGAGGCGCTGGTCGACTTTCTCACCAATGACGCGGGCCGCGCGCGGTTCCGCGAAACCGGCGTGATGTAAATCCATGGAAGACAATCTCACCACCGAACGGCCGACCTTCGTCATCAATCTCGAGTGCGGGGCGACCGGGGCGGAATACGCGCCCGACAAGATCTACAACCTGTCCGAAGCCGGCAAGCCGCTCCTGGTGCGCTATGACCTCGACGGCGTGCGCCAGGCGGTGGCGCGCGACGACCTTGCCGCCCGGGAGCCGGACCTGTGGCGCTACCGAGAGCTGCTGCCGGTTCGCAAGGCGCGGAACATCGTCAGCCTGGGCGAGACCATGACGCCGGTGATCCCATGCCCTGCCGTTACCCGGTCGCTCGGCTCCGGCGAGGTGCTGGTCAAGGACGAGGGCCGCCTTCCCACCGGGTCGTTCAAGGCGCGCGGGCTGGTGATGGCGGTCTCCATGGCCAAGGAGTTGGGGATCACCAAGATGGCGATGGCGACCAACGGCAATGCCGGGGCGGCGCTGGCCGCCTATTGCTCCCGGGCCGGGATCGACAGCGTCGTGTTCTGCCCCGATGACACGCCGGAGATCAACGTGCGGGAAATCGCCTTGCAGGGGGCCAGGGTCTACCGGGTCAACGGGCTGATCAACGATTGCGGCAAGATCGTCGTCGATGGGCGTGAGGCGGCCGGTTGGTTCGAAACCAACACCCTGAAGGAGCCCTATCGGATCGAGGGCAAGAAGACCATGGGCCTGGAACTGGCCGAACAGCTGGGCTGGGACGTGCCCGACGTGATCCTCTACCCGACCGGGGGCGGCACCGGGTTGATCGGCATGTGGAAGGCGTTCGCGGAATTGGGGGCGCTGGGCTGGCTGGGCGACAAGCGCCCGCGCATGGTGGCGGTGCAGGCGGCGGGCTGCGCGCCCATCGTCAAGGCCTATGACGAAGGCCTGGACCACGCGGATCTGTGGCAAGGGGCCTTCACCATTGCCGCCGGCATCCGGGTTCCCGTCGCCATCGGCGATTTCCTGATCCTTCAAGCGATCCGCGAATCGGGCGGCTTCGCCAGCGCCGTGGATGACGCGGCAATCGAAGACGCGCGCACCGAGATGGCGGCCAAGGAAGGCCTGCTGCTGTGCCCGGAAGGTGCCGCGACCTTCGCCGCGCTGAAACAGGAGCTTGCCAGCGGGCGCATCGCCAAGGACGAACGGGTGGTCCTGTTCAACTGCGGCAACGGCCTCAAATACGACATGCCCCCGGCCGATGACACCCTGGATCTCAACGCCCCCATCGATTACGCAGCACTTTGATCAGGGGAAAAGCTGCCATGCCTCACTGGTCATCACCGGGCTTGTCCGGGTGACCTTTGGATGCCCCGGATGAACCGGGGCAGGACGCGGTGGGCTTGGGCCGCGCGGCTCCCCTGTGCGACGGGCACCGCTTGGGGGCATCTGAATTATCTGCTTGAGGATTCGCGACCCATGTCTGGCCAGATCATGAGTTAATGCGCCAACATTTCCTGGGGCAAGCTGCCCACGGAGATCGGCCCCTGGCCGGTCAACCTGATGACCGCTTTTGAGCCCAAGCGGACGTTAGCGTTGTCGGCGCCGAGGCGGCGGCGGGTGGTTAAGCACGAACCTGAACAAGATCGACAACTCGGCGCACATCCTTGGTCTCGCGCACGATCTTCAGTGCCTTGTTGTGCTCGCGCCGGGAACGCGCACGCCCCAGCACGTAAACCGTGCCGAAGGGATCAACAGCGATGCGGTAATTAACGTCGGCGATACCCCCGGCGTCGAAGAGGTTGATGCCAATCCGGGCATCGAGCAGCATGGCATCCGACCAATCCATGAACCGACCATTGTTCCTCTTCTGATCGCTCCGCGGCAGGTACCTTACGCGCCAGTACAGCTTCTTGACGCCCTTGATCTTCCTCACGCCCGCGAGGAACCTTCGATAGAGCTTCTTGTCGTCGAACAAACCCGTAATCAGCAGATTTTGCTCGTAGATTTCGGTCGAGGCTTTGATCGTGCCGAGTTCCGCCATCAATGAGTTCACTTTAATGACGATTTCGTTGTCCGTGGCAATGTCCTGCGTCGAGCGTGCCTCGATGGCACGATCAACAAGTGTCTTGGGCGACAAAAGGATGTCAGCGGGGGTACACGCCGCTAACATCGCCGCGAGCAGGGATGATATGCAAAGGGTCCGCCCGAACATGACAAGAAACACCGTCCTGAATGTTCTTCCCAGGCCCTAAATTTTAAACTCTGAAGTCTTAACCAATTTCTAAGGTGGTGATTCCTTCGAGCAGCCACCGCGATTGGGTATGAGCGGACGTTAACCTGGTGACCGCT
>JAHEKA010000021.1 GCA_024638585.1 Rhodospirillales bacterium | reverse complement strand
GCCCGGTTCAGGAATAAGGTGCCGGGCCCGTGGCTGCCTTGATCCAGGTGGGGTCGAATCCCGCGGCTTCCCTTGCGGCCTCATTGAAGGGCGGCTTGAGCACCCCTTTGAACCGCGCTTTCACAAGGTCCCCCCAGGCCGTGGCCGGATCGAGGCCGCGCCGGGACGCGAGCCAGGCAAACCAGCGTTGTCCGGCCGCGACATGACCGATTTCCTCTTTCAGGATCAGCCTCAGGATGTCCGCCCCCTCGGCATCCCCGAAAGATTCGAGCCGGGCGATCATGCCCGGCATCACGTCGAGCCCCCTTGCTTCCAGCACCAGCGGCACCACGGCAAGCCGTGCCAGAAGGTCGTCGGCCGTTGCGGCTGCCGCTTCCCACAGCCCGCCATGGGCGGGCAGGTCGCCATAGGCAGCGCCCAGCGCCTCGAGGCGGCCGGCCAGAAGTTCGAAATGATGGGCTTCCTCGGCGCCGACGGCAATCCAGTCGGCATAGAATTCCTGCGGCAGGCCGGGCGCGGCGAAGCGCGCGACCAGGTCGAAGGCCAGATCGATGGCGTTGAATTCGATATGGGCGATGGCGTGATAGAGCGCGATGCGTTCGGACCGTGATTTGCCGGCCCGGCGCCGGGGCATGTCGCGCGGCGCAAGCAAGGGCGGTTTTGCGGGCCGGGCCGGAATGTCGGGCGCGCGGGCCGTACCGATTTCGGTGATCAGCCCTTGGGCCAGGGCCTCGTGACAGGCCCGGGCCAGACGGATTTTTTCCCCCGGGTCGGGGCAGGCCAGCACCCGCCGGGCGGCTTCGGTCAGGCTTGGCGGCACGGTGCGCTCCGATCGCCCATCTGGTCAAAGGGGCGCGGCTCGGGCTTAATAGCAGGATCGGCAATGCGAAGGGGGATTCTCATGCACAAGAAGCTTTCACCGGAAACGATCGGCAGCAACCCGAATTACAGTCAGGGCATCGAAACCGCCCCGGGCATGCGCATCGTCGCCGTCGCCGGACAGACCGGCAGGGACGGGGCGGGCAACGTGCCCGAAGGCATGGCGGCCCAGGCCGATATCGCCTGGCGCAATGTCATGACCGTGCTGGCCGAAGCCGGCATGGGCGCCGAACACATCATCCACTATACCTCCTACCTGGTGGCGGGATCCGATTCAAAGCCCTATGACGAGGCCCGGCTCCGCCACCTGGGCAATGCCCGCCCGGCGTCGACCAAGGTTTACATCTCCGGTCTTGCCCAGCCCAACATGCTGTGCGAGGTGCAGGCGTTCGCCGCGGCTCCCGCCAGCACGCAAGAACCGATCGTCTGAAGCAAAAGGGATCAGGGCCGGGGCGAAAAAAGGGCGCCTGCGCCCCGGCCGGCGGAGACCTATATGTCCTTGGCCGCTTCCAGGACTTCTTCGGCGTGGCCCTTGACCCTGACCTTGCGCCAGGCCTTGGCGATGACGCCCTTCTCGTCGATCAGGAAGGTCGAGCGTTCCACGCCCATGGTCTTCTTGCCGTACATGTTCTTTTCGCGCCAGACATCGAACCCCTTGATCGCCTTGAGGTCGGGATCGGAAACCAGGGTGAAGGGGAATTCGAACTTCGCCTTGAACTTGTCGTGGCTGGCGACCGAGTCCTTTGAGATGCCGATCACCTGGGCATTGACCTTCGAAAAATCCGGATGCAGATCGCGGAAGTCGCAGGATTCCTGGGTGCAGCCCGGGGTGTTGTCGCGGGGATAGAAATAGACCACGACCTTTTCGCCCTTGAGGCTGGAAAGCTTCAGCTTGCCCCCGCCGTCGGTTTCCAAGGTGAAATCCGGGGCCTTGTCGCCGGCATCTACGCTCATGGTGTCCTCCTCTCTATCTGTCGTCGTTGGGGGATTGGGGGTCGGGCGCCGTGTCCGGGTCGCCGATCAGGTCGACGAATGCGGCACGGATTCGCCCTGCGGTGTCCGCCATGTTGTTCTTCAATTGCTGGAAATCGTCCATTTCGGCCGCCCGCACCAAGGCGGCCTTGAGCCCGGCGGTCGCCGTCTCTTCGTCGAACGTGCCTTCCACGGTAAATCGCAACATGCCTTGTATTGTACGCCAGAGTTTACCGCCGTCGGCGAGCATTATTGCCGTCTCCTGATCGATCAAGCCGGCCGTGCCCAGCTTCCCGAGTGCCCGGTTGGTGTTGGTGTCCAGCACCTCGGGATGATCATGGGCATGACGCAGTTGAAGGTATTGGGCGATGAATTCGACGTCGACCAGGCCGCCGGCGGTATATTTGACGTCCCACGGGCTTGCCGCGGGATGGGCCTCGCCGATGCGTCCGCGCATGTGCCGCACGTCGGCCTTGAGTTTCTCCCCATCCCGGGGTCGCGTGAGGATGGCGGCGATGGCCTGATCGATGTCGGCGCCAAGCGCCGCCGGTCCGGCGATGGTTCGGGCGCGGGTCAGCGCCATGTGCTCCCAGGTCCAGGCTTGGTCGTCCTGGTATCGGATGAAAGCCGACAGGCTGGAGGCGATGGGCCCGGCATTCCCTGACGGGCGCAAGCGCATGTCGATCTCATAGAGCAGGCCTTCCGCCGTCGGTGCCGAAAGGGCGGTGATCAGATGTTGCGAAAAGCGCGCGAAATACTGGCTTGGGGCCAGCGACCGCGGCCCATCCGATGCGCCTTCCGATTCTTCTCCCGCTGCGGGGTCGCCGTAGACGAACAGGAGGTCCAGGTCGGAGTTTTCGGTGATCTCGTGTCCCCCCAGCTTGCCGAGCGCCACCACCGCGAGGCCGCGGTCGCCAATCCGGCCGTGCTTGGCCTCGAAATCCTCCCGCACGCGCCCGAACAGGGCCTCGATCTCGATCTCCGCCAGATTGGTCAGCGCCGCGGCGGACTGGTCGGCGTCCAGCATGCATTTGATGATCTGCATGCCGACCTGGAACTTGTGGTCGTTGGCGAAGCGCCGGGCACGGTCGAGCACGTCTTCGAAACCGCTGGCGAGCGCCAGGGTGTCTTCCAGGGCGGTTGAAAGTTCTTCCCGGGATTCCAGCGTGCCGTAGAAATCCCCGGTCAGGACGCCGTCGAACAGGGACGGGTTGGCGGCGAGATGGGCCGCCAGTTTGGGCCCGGATCCCATGATCTCGGCGGCCAAGGTCAGCATGCCGGGATTGGCTTGGAACAGGGAGAACAGCTGGACGCCAGCCGGCAGGTTGGACAGGAAGGTGTCGAAATTGCGGAAGGCGGCGTCGGGATTGGGGGATTTCGAAAGCGCATCGAGCAGGCCGGGCACCAATTCCGTCATCAATTCCCGCGCCCGGGCGCTGCGGGTTGCCCGGTAGCGGCCCCGGTGCCAGGTGCGGATGCGGTCCGAAATCATGGGCCCGTCTTCGAACCCCATTCCGGCCAAGGTCGCCAGCGTATCGGGGTCGTCCTCGCCACCGGTGAAGACCAGGTTGCCGGGGCCCGAAAGGGGGGCCGATTCCTCGAACAGCTGGGCGTAGTGATGCTCCACCCGGGAAAGCTCGCCGGTCAATTCCGTGGCGAAAACGGCGCCGTCGTCGTAACCGAGAAAACAGGCGAAGGCGTCGATTTCGTCCGGTTGCTGGGGCACGCTGTGGGTCTGGCGGTCGTCGATCATCTGCAGGCGGTGTTCGGCCCGGCGCAGATAGGCGTAGGCGGCGCTCAGCTCGTCGCGGGCGTTTTCCGATATCCGGTCTTCCGCGCACAGGGCTTTGAGGGTCTCCACCGTCGCGCGGGAGCGCAGCTCCGGCACCCGTCCGCCCCAGATCAGCTGCTGGGTTTGCGCGAAGAATTCGATCTCCCGGATACCGCCGCGCCCGAGCTTCAAGTTGTGCCCGGCAACGGTGATGGCTCCGCCGCCGCGGTGTGCGTTGATCTGCCGTTTGATCGAGTGAATATCTTCGATCGCCGCGAAATCGAGGTTCTTGCGCCACAGGAACGGTTCCAGATGGCGCAGGAACGCCGCGCCCGCAACGCCATCGCCGGCGATCACCCGGGCCTTGATCAGGGCGGCGCGTTCCCAATTTTGGCCGGTGCTTTCGTAATAGGCTTCCGCCGCCCCGACCGACACGGCGAGCGGCGTCGAGCCGGGGTCAGGGCGCAGCCGGAGGTCGGTGCGGAAGACGTAGCCGTCCCGGGTGTGGGATTCGAGCAGGTTCACCAGGTCGCGGACGATGCGGATATAGAACCGGGGCGGGTCCTGGCGTCCGGTATAGGCAAGCCGTTCCGCGTCGTAGAAGGCGATCACGTCGATATCGCTGGAATAATTGAGCTCAAACGCCCCGAGCTTGCCGAGGCCGAGAATGAACAGGCCCGCGGTGTCATCGGGGGTTTCAGGGGTCGCGCTTTCGATCTCCCCGGCGCGAACGGCATCCCTCAGCAAGGACCTGAGCGCCGCCGTCACGGCGAGGTCGGCGAAGCGGCTGAGGGCGCCGGTCACCTGTTCCAGGGGCCATAGAGACGCGATATCGGCCAGCGCGATAGCAAGGGACGCGCGCCGCCGGGCGATGCGCAGGCGGCGCATCGGATCCTCGCCGACTTCGGTGTCGTCGATCGTGTCGCAGGCCGCCTCGAACGCGGCGTCCGCGCCTTTTTCTAAAATTTGACGGAAAAAGGCGGGTTCCGCGAGGATGCATCGTGTAAGCCATGGGGAATTACCGAAGACGGCCCCCAACAGCGCGTTGCCGGCGGGTGTATCCACAAAATCCGCCATGAAACCGGCAAGATCGGGATCAGAGGCGTTGCGCACGCACTCCGTCCAATGAGCAAGGCCGGTCTCGAACCGGTCCGGATCCGCAGGTTTGGGCAGAACGCTTGGATCGGGTACAAAGGTCACAGAGGTCTTCCCCGTTGGGCATTTTCGCCGCACACTGCGCGAACTCGCGGAACGGGTCAAGACCGGGAAAGGCGCGGATTTAAGTGGTCAAGCGCAGTTTTAAGATCTTCGCCGAACTGACGGCGGTCGTCGTCGCAGGATTGACGGTGCTTGTTGCCTTCGCCGCCTTTCGCCTGTCCGAGGGGCCGATTTCGCTCGATTTTCTCACGCCACATATCGAAGAGGGGCTGTCGGCCGAAGGGGGCGATTTCAAGGTGACCTTGGGCGGAACCATGCTGTCCTGGTCCAAGGCCGACCGGGACCTGGATATTGTCTTGCGCAATGTCCGGGTGGCCGACAAGGAGGGGGCCGCCCAAGCCTATGTGCCGCAATTGGCAATCGGACTTTCGGTGCGCGCCCTGATCGTCGGTGAATTCCGGCCCACACGCTTTGAATTGGTCGGCCCGGCGCTGACGCTGGTGCGCGGTCCCGATGGGCAATTCGCCTTCGGCGATGCCGCCGTTCCTCGCTCCAAAACCGCTCCCGGACCGGAGAAGAAGCCGCAGGACGGCACATTGCTGGGCGGGGCGTTGACCGCCAAGGTGGTGGAGAGCCTTCTGTCCAGTCCGCCCCGGGGCCATCCTTTGCATTACCTAAGGAGCATCCGTTTTTCCGACGCCACCCTGGAATTCGAGGACCAGGCCACCGGGTTCCACCTCACGTCGCCGGGAAGCGCGCTGGCGCTGGTGCGTGATAAGGGGGGCATTGCCGTTTCCGCTCGGCTTCATGTCACGGTGGATGGCGAATCGGCACCGGTGGAGATCTTCGGCGGATACGGCAACACGGCGAAGAAAATCCGCCTGTCCGCCCGCTTCCGCAATCTGGTGCCCGCCCGGCTGGCCAAGCTGGGCGAGGCTTTGGCACCGCTTTCCGGCATCGACATCCCGGCCGATGGCAAGGCCGGCGTCACCATGGATACAAGTGGCCGGATCAGCGCGCTGACGTTGGAGGCCACCGCGGGCCCGGGCAAGCTGGCACTCAAGGATCTTTATGATCGCCCGATCCCGGTGCGCGCGTTGCGCGTCAAGGCGAGCGCCGAGGACGGATTCGAGCGTTTCAAGGTGGACCACCTGACCGCCGACCTCGGCGGAGCCCGAATCGGCATATCTGCCGCGGGCAAGCGTGACGGCGGGACCACCGATGTCTCCGCCGCGGTGACGGTCAGGGACCTCACCGTTGGCCGGCTCAAGCGGATGTGGCCGAAAGGGGCCGCCGACGGGGCCCGGGCCTGGATCGTGGAGAACCTCGTCTCGGGCCGGATCGGCCGCGTCGATACCAAGCTGGCGGTCAAGGTTGTCGCGGGGGAGGGGGACAAGGCGGACCTTGTGGACCTGACTTCGCTCGACGGCGGCTTCGACTTCACCGACGTCAAGGTCCATTACCTCAAGCCCATGCCTGCGATCGAGGCGATGTCGGGTCGGGCCCGGATCACCAAGACCACATTCGTCATCGAGGGGGCCGCCGGCCGGACGCAAGGAATGGAGCTGCGTGAGGGTCGGGTCGATATCAGTGATCTCGATAAGGACAAGAAACAGAAACTGAAGGTGGGCGTCGTGGCCGCCGGACCGCTGCCGGCGGCACTCGGGCTGCTGGCCCATCCCCGGCTCGACCTGCTCAAGGGGTTCGGTATCGATCCCAAAACGGTAACCGGCGACATGGCGGCGCGGGTGTCGGTGAAGCTGCCGTTGTTGAAGGTGGTGACCTTCGACATGATCGATGTCGCGGCAGCGGCCAACGTCAAGAAGGTGAGCGTCCCCAAGGCGGCCCTCGACGCCGATTTGACCGAGGGCGACCTGACCTTGCAGGTGGACAAGCGGGGAATGGATGTTTCCGGCACCATTCGGCTGGGCGGTGTTCCGGCGAAGCTCGCCTGGACGGAGAATTTCAATTCTGATGCCCGGTTCCGCGGCCGGTACCAGGTCCAGGGGGTGATCGCGGAGGAGGGCCGCAAGACGCTGGGTCTGGAATCCGCGCCTCACGTGACCGGCCCGGTGGGATTCGATCTGGTGATTACCCGGTTCAAGGGAAAACGGACGGCCATCACCGGGAAATTGAACGTTGCCGATGCGGCGCTTGATTTCAGCGAAATCGAATGGCGCAAGAAGCCCGGCATCCCGGGGCATGCGCAGTTCAGCCTCAACCTGATCGACGATACCCCGCGCCATATTCCGAAGCTGGTCGTCAAGGCCGGCAACCTCGCTGCGGACGGTACGGTGCGCCTCAAGGCCGACGGAATCACGGTGGAAAGCTTCCGGTTTCCCAAGCTGGTGTTCGGCCAGAGCGACCTTGGCGTCAGCGGCAAGGCGCGGGCCGATGGCGGGCTCGACCTCACGGTGACCGGCAAGTCCGTCGATGTTCGCCCGTTCCTGGAATCGCGTCGCCGCCAGGATGCCAAGCGGCCACTCACCATCAAGGTCAATATCGACCGGGCGCGGGTCGGACCGGGGCCGCCGGTCTCCGAGGTCCAGGGGTCGTTGTCGCGCGGCACTGGGGACTGGCAGAACATGACGATCCGCGGCGTGGTGGGAGAAAATCGCGCGCCCGTCCACGTCTCCATCAGACCCGCCGGAACCGGGCGCGATCTCATCATCACCTCCAATGACGCCGGCGCGACGTTGAAATCCTTCGATGTCACCGAGGACATGGTGGGGGGCGAGCTGTCCATCAAAGGCAAGTACGATGACACCAAGCCGGGCGCGCCGTTGACCGGCACCTTCCTGGTGCGCAAGTTCCGGATGGTGCGCGCGCCGCTGATGGCCAAGGTGCTGGGCGTGCTGTCCCTGGACGGAATCGTCAGCGCCTTGGGCGGCAAGGGGATCGCCTTCGATGAGGCGGTGGTGCCGTTTACCAAGACCGGCGATGACCTCAGGATCAAGGAGGCCAAGGCTTACGGATCGGCGCTCGGCTTCACGGCCAAGGGCTGGATGGATCTTGAGCAAGACACGCTGGATATTTCCGGCACCGTGGTCCCGGCCTACACCCTCAACAAGATGGTGGGCTGGGTCCCCCTGTTGGGCGATATCCTGGTCGGTGAAAAGGGCTCGGGCCTGTTCGCCGCGACCTACCGAATGTACGGTCCGTTCGCCGAGCCCAAAGTGTCGACCAATCCCCTGGCGGCGTTGGCGCCGGGCCCGCTCCGGAAACTTTTCGGCATCTTCGATTCGAAATCCAAGAAACCACCGTCAGAGCAGAAGCAGACCGCGCCCGCACCCATGACCAAGACGCGCCCAGCGCCCCAGACGGTGCCTGCTCCCGCCCCGGCAAATTAGGATCAGGTTGCTTGGGGCCCGGTTCAGACCGGGCGCACCAGGGCGTGGCGCTTGCGGCCGGCGGACAGCTTGATGACGCCGTCTCCGGTAGCCTGGCCGATGGTCACCAGGTCTTGCTCGTTGCCGACCCGCTCATCGTTGACCCGCGCGCCGCCGCCCTTGATCAGGCGCCGTGCCTCGGAATTGCTGGTGGCGAGCCCGGCGCGGCGGAACAGCTCGAAGGCGGCGATTCCGGTGGTCAGCTCCGATTCGGCGATGTCCACCGTCGGCAGGTCCTCTCCCAGCGCGCCTTCCTCGAAGGTCTTGCGCGCGGTCTCCGCCGCCGCCTCGGCAGCGGCTGTGCCGTGGGCCAGCGCCGTTGCGGCGTTCGCCAGCATCTTTTTGGCGTCGTTCAGCTCGGCCCCTTCCAGGGCCTCGAGCCGCGCGATCTCGTCAAGGGGGAGCTCGGTGAACAGGCGCAGGAAATGGCCGACATCGGCATCCTGGGTGTTGCGCCAAAACTGCCAGTAATCATAGGCGCTGAGCTGATCCTCGTTGAGCCACACGGCGCCGCGCGCCGTCTTGCCCATCTTCTCGCCGGCCGCGGTTGTGATCAGCGGCGAGGTCAGGCCGAACAGGGACAGTTCGTCCACCCGGCGGCCCAGCTCGACCCCGTTGACGATGTTGCCCCATTGGTCGGAACCGCCCATCTGCAGGGTGCAATCGTGGCGCCTGGCGAGTTCCAGGAAGTCATAGGCCTGGAGGATCATGTAGTTGAATTCGAGGAAGCTCAGCGGCTGCTCACGCTCGAGCCGGAGTTTCACCGATTCGAACCCCAGCATGCGGTTGACCGAAAAATGCCGGCCGTAATCGCGCAGGAAATCGATGTAGTTGAGGCCGCCCAACCATTCGGCGTTGTCCAGCATCACCGCGTCGGACGCGCCGTCGCCGAAGGTCAGGAAATTCTCGAAGATGCCCTTGATGCCGTCCTTGTTGCGGTCGATCGCCTCGTCCGTGAGGATCTGGCGGCTTTCGTCCTTGCCCGACGGATCGCCCACGCGGGTGGTGCCGCCGCCCATCAGCACGATCGGCTTGTGACCGGCCTGCTGCAGGTGGCGGAGCAGCATGATCGGGACCAGGGAACCGACATGCAGGCTGGGGGCCGTGCAGTCGAAACCGATATAGGCGGTCACGGTGCCTGACGACAGGGCCGCATCGAGGGCGTCGGTGTCCGTGCATTGATGCACGAATCCCCGTTCGGTGACGGTGTTGAGGAATGCGCTCTTAACCATTGTCGTGCTACGAAGTGTGATGCGCCGCCGGGGCGATCTGGTGATCCCGGCGCTCATGTAGCACGAACCCGGATGAGGCACAATTGAGCGAACCCTTGGCCGATCACGCGGGTAACGCCCTTGAGAACCCTGTCGGTCCCCCGGTCTGGGCGCTGGGTCTGATGAGCGGCACCTCGATGGACGGGGTCGACGCCGCGTTGATCCTGACCGATGGCCGCGCCATCGCCGAGGTGGGACCGTCCCTGACGTTGGAGTATGACCGCAAAACCCGGGCGCGGCTCGCCGCCGCGGTCACAAGCGACGCGGACGAGAAGACCGTCATAGTGGTGGAACGATCGATCACCGACCACCATGCCCGGGCTGTCGGACGGCTCCTGGACCTGTGGCATGACACCGCCGGCGTGGGCAGCGCGCCCGCCGTGATCGGTTTCCATGGCCATACCCTGTGGCACAGGCCGGAGCGCCACGCCACCCGGCAGATCGGCGACGGTGACCGGCTGGCGGGCCTGACCGGCTTGCCGGTGGTCAACGATTTCCGCTCCGAAGACATGGCGGCGGGCGGCCAGGGGGCACCCTTCGCACCGCTCTACCACGCCGCCCGGCTTGCCGGGGCGGACAGTGATTTTCCGGTCTGCATCCTCAATCTCGGCGGTGTCGCCAACGTCACCTGGATCGGCGCGCCGGGGGCCGGCCCGGATGTGGGGGAAGGAGACATCCTTGCCTTCGACACCGGTCCGGCTTCGGCCTTCATCGACGATTGGGTCCGCGAACACACCGGCAAGCCCTTCGACGAAGGCGGCGCGCTGGCGGCACAGGGGACGGTGGACCCGGCGGTGCTGGACCGACTGCTCGATGATCCTTATTTCGAGGCCCCGCCGCCCAAATCTCTCGACCGGGCCGGCTTCGACGTTTCCGCCGTGGCCGGCTTGTCGGCGGCGGACGGGGCGGCGACCCTTACCGCCTTCAGTGCCCGCGCCGTGGCACGGGCGGTGACCTTTCTGCCGCGCCCGGCCGCGGCTTGGTTCGCGTCGGGCGGGGGCCGCCACAATGCAAGCCTGATGGCGGCTCTCGCCGAAGTGCTGGGGGCGGAGGTGCGGCCGGTCGAGGCCTTGGGTTGGAACGGCGATGCCCTGGAGGCCGAAGCGTTCGCCTTCTTGGCGGTTCGCAGTGCGCGGCGCCTGCCGCTCAGCCTGCCGCAGACGACGGGCGTGGCGCAGCCGTTGTCCGGCGGGCGACTTTGGCGTCCCGCAGAATCCTAATGTTGAAACCGCCGGAGCCCGGGGCTTCGGATCAGTTCGTTTCCAGGACGGGTTCTTCCTTGAGGGCGGCGTCCAGGTAGTCGCTTACCAGTTCCGTCAGGTCCTCAAGGTGTTCCGAGAAGAAATGCGTGGCGCCCTCGATCTCCCGATGATCGATGGTGATATCGCGTTGGGTCGCCAGCTTCTTGGAAAGCGCCGCGACATCCGGGGGCGGCACCAGCTCGTCATTGGTCCCATGCACCACCAGCCCCGATGAGGGGCAGGGGGCCAGGAACGAAAAGTCATAAAGGTTGGCGGGCGGCGCGATCGAGATGAATCCCTCGATTTCCGGTCGGCGCATCAGCAACTGCATGCCGATCCAGGCGCCGAAGGAGAAGCCGGCGATCCAGCAGCGCGGCGCATCGGGATTGTGGCTTTGAATCCAATCCAGTGCCGCTGCGGCATCGGCCAGTTCGCCCGGCCCGTTGTCGAACACGCCTTGGGACCGCCCAACGCCGCGGAAATTGAACCTCAAGGCCGAAAACCCGCGCCGTGTGAAGACGTTGAACATGTTGTAGACGACCTTGTTGTTCATGGTGCCGCCCCCCTGTGGGTGGGGGTGCAACAACAGAACGACCGGCGCATTTTCCAGCTTGCTGTGCTGGTAGCGTCCTTGGATTCGGCCTTCAGGGCCGTTGAAGATAATCTCTGGCATAGACTCATCCCTGGGGCAGAAAGATTCAAACCAACCAAATCTGTGCCGCCGCAGCCTCCGCTGCTTGCGGCACCATGCCGCGGGCCCAAAGTAAGGCTTTATGTCGAATCCAATACCTGATAAAAGTACTTGGTTATATATCCTGCTCGCATCAACCCCTGATGCGTCAGTTTCTTGTTGCATTTTCTCCCGTCATCCGGCGGGATAGCCGCCGGGGCCCATCGCCGAAAGTGCGGCGAGAGCGAAATGTAAAATGCAAGATAGCACAAACTGAGCCGATGTTTTTCAAAAACGTGATTGACGATATAGATTCGATGATGGCGCGGGATCCCGCCGCGAAATCCCGGTGGGACGTGGTGTTTTCCTACCCCGGGTTCCATGCGCTGATGTTCTATCGGATGACCCATCGGCTTTGGGGTTGGCGGCTTCAGTTTCTCGGCCGCCTGATTTCTCAGATCGGGCGTTGGTTAACGGGGATCGAAATCCATCCGGGCGCCGAAATCGGCCGTCGCCTGTTCATCGATCACGGCATGGGGGTCGTCGTCGGCGAAACCGCGATTCTGGGTGACGATGTGACGCTCTACCAGGGCGTGACCCTGGGCGGCACGTCTCTGGCCGGCGGCAAGCGTCACCCGACGCTGGAGAATGGGGTTGTCGTGGGGGCCGGGGCCCAGGTGCTGGGACCCTTGACGGTCGGCACCGGGGCCCGCATCGGGGCCAACGCGGTGGTGCTGAAGGACGTGCCCCCGGATGTCACCATGGTGGGGATCCCGGCACGCGTGGTTCAGCCCCGTCCGAAACCCGTGGAAGGCGCCAGAGCGACCGAGTTCTGCGCTTATGGGACGCCCACCGCCGACCTGCCGGACCCGGTCGCGCGGGCGATAGACGGCCTCTGCGATCAGGTCACCAGCCTGCAGGCCCAGGTCAAGGACCTGGAGGTCCGCCTGGAAGAGGCTGAAAAAAGGACGTCGGGTCCGGATCAATCCGTCGAGGCGCTCAGCGACGCGCCCCTGCCCAAGAATTGAGGATAAAGGATCAACCTGCCGCGGGAACCGGGAGGCGGGGCCCGCCGGGCATGTGTTTTCTCTGGAGGAGGACATGAAGCTAACCACGAAAGGGCGATACGCGGTCATGGCGATGGTGGACCTGGCCGTTAACAGCGACGGCAAGCCGTTAACGCTTGCCGAGATCGCCGAGCGTCAGTCGATTTCGCTCTCGTATCTGGAGCAGTTGTTCGCGAAGTTGCGCCGCGGCAGCCTGGTGCGTTCCGTGCGCGGCCCCGGCGGCGGCTATATGCTGGCCCGGGCGGCGCAGGCGATCCGCGTTTCCGATATCGTTCTGGCGGTGGATGAGCCGATCCGCGCCACCCGATGCGAACCGGGCTCGCCGATGAGCTGCCAGGGGGCAAAGGGGCGCTGCACCACTCACGATCTGTGGGAGGAACTCTCCAACCATATTCACCTGTTCCTGAGCTCCGTGTCGCTGGCCGACGTCGCGCACCAGCAGGTGCTGGGCATGTCGGGGATGATCTACCGCAAGGCCGCGATGGCGGCCCAGTAAGACCCGTGGGCAGCCCTCCGGTGCGGGCGGCTGCCTCGGGAGTTGGCGAACTCTGAAGATGTTTCATTATCTAGATTACAACGCCACGGCGCCGGTGCGGCCCGAGGTGCGTGCGGCGGTGGAGGCGGCGCTGGCCCTTCCCGGGAACCCGTCATCCGTGCATGGGCCGGGCCGGGAGGCGCGCGCCTGTGTGGAGGAGGCCCGGGGCAATGTCGCCCGGCTGGTGGGAACGGCGCCCGGCAATATCGTGTTCACAGGGTCGGGGACGGAGGCCAACAACATGGCGCTGGCCGGCCCCAGGCCGGGACGCATCCTTGCTTCGGCCATCGAGCACCCCTCGGTGCTGCGCCCGGCGGCGGAGCAGGCCGGCGGTTTTGCGCTGATCCCGGCGACCGCCGACGGCGTCGTCGATCTTGCCGTGCTGAGGGACCTATTGGCGGCTCCCGGCGACGGCCCTGTCCTGGTCACCGTAATGATGGCCAATAACGAGACCGGGGTGATCCAGCCGGTCGAGGACATCGTGGCTTTGGCCAAGGCCGCCGGTGCCCTGGTTCATGTGGATGCGGTCCAGGCGGCAGGGCGAATCGCACTTGAATTCGATGCGTTGGGCGCCGATCTGATGAGCTTGAGTGCCCATAAACTTGGCGGCCCCAAGGGAATCGGGGCGCTCGCCGTGCGGCCTGGGCTAGAGCTGTCGCCCCTGGTGCGGGGCGGCGGCCAGGAACGTAGCCTGCGGGCCGGCACGGAAAACGTGCCCGGCATTGCCGGCTTCGGAGCGGCGGCGCAGTGTGCGCTTGGCGAACTGGAGGAGGGGACGGAGATCTCCCGTCAGCGGGCGCTCCGCGACCGGCTGGAGAGGGAGGCTGCGGCTCTGGCCCCGGAACTGGTCGTGATCGGGGGCGATGCACCCAGGCTCGCCAACACGTC
>JAHEKA010000398.1 GCA_024638585.1 Rhodospirillales bacterium | reverse complement strand
TACTTGATAAGTCTCCCGTAACATATTGAAAATAAATAAAATATTTTGAAGGGTTTGTGGCTGCCGCAAGCGCAGTAAGAGACGAGCAGACACGATCCACAACCTCCCCGGAGGCATCCTGGACACGATTCCATTTACAGCCGCGCGGCCCAGAGAAGTCCGATCGGCCCGCGCTTTGGTCCAATACTGCGTACAACGACTGATAGGAATAGGCCGCGAACGGCGGTTTCCGACCCCCCCATTCAGGAATATACTGCTGATCGAACACAGGCCCCGGGTCGGATTTCATCAGGGCGGCGTCGGCCGCGCCGGTACAACAAGAAGGGAGGCGATCATGCCCGCCAGTCCCATACGCTACCTTGCTTTTCTCAGCGACGATCCCGGTGCGCTCGCCGAATTCTATGCGCGGCATTTCGCGCTCGACGAATTGGGTCGCTCCAACGAGGGGGACGTGTCGCTGACCGACGGTTTTTACAACATTACCTTCCTCCGGCGCCGGCCCGACCTCAATGAGTTGCACAACGAAACCGGCCTCCACCACGTCGGCGTCCAGGTCCTAGACATCGGCGAAGTCACCCGCCAATACCTACGCAGCCAACCCGATGGCGTCATCGTGGCGGAGCAGGGCGGCCTTCATTTCGGCGAACGCCGTTTCTTCGATCCCGAATGCTCTCCGGTCACGGTGTCAACGGGGAGTTTCGGGGCGCCCGAAAAGCGAGACCGACGCCAGCCGCACATCGCCCATATTGCGCTGAACGCTCTGATCCCCCAACGCATGCTGGAATTCTATGGCTCTGTCTTCGGGTTTCGGGAGGTCAACACAAGTCTGACCTACCGACAGCGCGGCCGTCTGAACCGCTTTGCCGGAGACGGGGTCACCAACCTCGCGATCCATCCTTTCTACAACGACACCGAGGGCCATGAGGCCCGCTACGGGGTCAATCATTTCGGCTTCCTGGTCGACGATATCGACCGCAAGCTGGACACGCTTTCCAAAGAAATCGAAGTGGCGCCCCGGCCCGAGAGCCGCCCCTTTGCCGAATATCGCCTGTTCGATCCCGAAGGCAACAAGTTCGACCTGTCCCAGAACAAGGGCTGGGAGGTGGACGTCGACGTGTGGGACACCGCGGCATGAGCGCGGCCCTGGAGGCCGGCGCGGCCAACTGCGTCATCGATTGCGCCCATGTCGGGTCCGAAACCAGGCTCTTCGTCGTGAGCCAACGCGGCGCGGTGGACGAGGCGGTCAACGACACGATCGCGGCGGCGGGCCGCGATGCCGGTGCAGCGGTCAAGAACATTTGGGTCGATCCGATCCCCAAGGAGAGCCCACACGCCATTCCCGAAGCGGCGCTGACCGCCTATCGCGACGGCGACATCGTCATTTCTCATTTCCCATCGCTCACCCGGGAAGCGCTTCACCCCCATTTCCCCGGCGAAACACGGGTGCGGGTGCCGAACCGGGCGCGAACCCAGGACCTGCTGAGCTCCGGCTGGGCCCGGTTTCCCTATTCGGTGCAACGCGCCATTGCCGAACGGCTCGAGGCGAAGATGGCGCCGGGACTCACCTGGCGGATCACCAGTCCGGCGGGTACCGACCTGAAAGGCACCTTCGCCGCGGCGGACGCCGGGGGCGAGGTCGGCGCCGCCTTTTTCGTCGACGCCGGCGAGGCGGGCAGGGCGCGCAAGAATTTTCCGGGCGGGGTGCACGACCCCCGCGCCTGCGCCACGCTTGATGGGGTGTTGGTGGTCGAATACATGGACCATGTCCCCCAGTCGGAGGCCGACCCGCCGCTGCGACTTGAAATCAAGGACTGCCGCATCGCGCGGATCACCGGCGGGGCCAACGACGGCCTGCTGCGCGGCGCCATCGGCAAGAGCGACGGCTGGATCGATTCCTGGCATGCCGGGGTCAATCCCGAGACTCTCACGCCAGTCACGCGACAGGACAATAGTCGCTCCTGGTTCGGGTTCAGCCACTGCAGCCCGGCCATCATGCATTACCACCTTGGCCGCACCCATGAGACGACCAATCTCGCCTCCTTCGACCACACGCTGATCGTCGACGGCGAGACGCTATACGAGGACGGCGCGCTGTGGTCGGGCATCCTAGAGGATGCGGTGGTCGCCGCCGCCATCACCAGGGCCGGGGCCCAGGGCGAAAGCTTTTCGACCCGGCCGATGGAGATGTGGTAGCGGCGCTGCGCTGTTGGCAGAGCCCAACTCTCTGCATCCCACCGGGCCTTGGAGTTCCTCAGCCTTCACCCTGGTGCCCGGGCATGGCCACGGCAGCGGCATTTTCGTACGGAGATTTTCTCGACAGGACTCGCGCTCAACGGACTAATCTGCCAAAGTTTATCGGTACTTCAGTCCTCACTGATCGATCGCGTGGCAGCAGAATGACACATACAGATAGCGAAAAGAGACAGCATCCCCGTTTCGAGATCCCGCTAAAGGGGGTTCTTCATGCGACGAATACCGATGCACCGTTCCAGGTTCGAAATATCTCCGCCGGCGGCGCATTGATCGAAGTCGAGGCCAATCTACGGCCCGGCCACTTGATTAGGATTGAGATCCCCGAAATAGGGATGTTCAACGCCCGCATGACGCGGATGAATTGGAAATTCGCCGGGATACGCCTCGAGGAAGGTGAAGAAAAAGTTGGCGCTTTTATCCAGGAATGGTTGGAAGACAACCCGGACGCCGCGCCAACTCATTAATCAGGGAATCTCCGCATCCAATCTCGGCTTCGTGCCGAAAGCCGACATCAAGACTCCGGCGCAGGGGGCCATCAGTACCGGTAGCCACGGCGGCGGTGGCCGCGGTCGTCCCGTCGGTCATCACGGTGACCGCCATGGTGCTTCGCGTGTCCGTGGGACGGTCCATGGTACCCGTGGCCGCGGCCGTGCCCGTGCCCGTAATGGCACGCCGACAACCCCAAAAGCATTACCAGCGCGGCGCCGGCGACAAGAAACTTCCTCGGGTTCAAAGCATTCATTGCCGTCTCCAGTTCGTCGTTTGACACCTGTTCGGGGAGGTTAGGGACGTCGCCATGAACGCGCTCTGAATTGACCGTTCATGTTCTATTCAGGAAATTCGAAAATGCGCCGTTGTCGGCTGTGCCGAACGCGAAAGAAGGAACGTCCAAGACTACTTCAGATCACTCGAAACGAAGCAGCGAGGCGGTCGCGTATCGCCCTGCCGACGTGCAGCCGAAGCCCCCACCACGCAGAGGCCCGCTTCGGGCCAAAGCGGTGATCAGGCCAACGGGCCAGAGCATGAACCGGTCTTGCTTCTGGCCTACCTGAGGTCCGGAAGCGTAATGATCAGGCGCCGAACCACATCGTCGACCATAGAAGGCAGCACATCGTTGTCGGCCTTGAAATCCGTTGCCTCGAAAACGGCAAAGGGCAGGGAGAGGGGAGACAACGGCA
>JAHEKA010000397.1 GCA_024638585.1 Rhodospirillales bacterium | reverse complement strand
CGAAGGGGCGCCCGGCCCATAGACTGCGTTGAAGGGAATGCCATAGCGTCCAAAGCCCCGGAGATAGGCGGCAATGCCCGGGTCCGGGCGCGTCCAATCGGCCCGCATGGCGACGATCTCTCCGCTGCGCAAGCGTTCGGCCACCTTACCCCGGTCGATCACCAGGGCCTTGTTCGCCTTGCAGGTCAGGCACCAATCAGCGGTGACGTCGACAAACACCACCTTGCCCCCGGCCACATAATTGAGCAGCCTGACGTGATCGAAGGGCTGCCAATGGACCCCGGCATCGACGGTGGATTCGCCCGCCGCCTGCGGTTTGGTGCCGTCAAAAACCACGGGCAGCGCCAGCACCGCGATCAGACAGAGCACAGCCACGCTTAATCCCGCGCTCCCGAGGCGCCGGGACTTGAGCCTGAGGGTGAGCGCCGCCAGCACCCCGGCCAGAAGGACGACCGTCAGCACGGTCGCCGTGATGCCCGCCAGCGCCCACAGAACCGAGACCAACCACAGAGCGGTCAGCAGCAATGCTGCGCCCAATATCCGCCTGAGGGTGATCATCCACGGGCCCGGTCTGGGCAGGCCTGTCGCAATGCGCGGCCAAGCCGCGACCAGTAGGTAAGGGGCGGCAAGCCCGAGGCCGAGGGCGCTGAAGACGGCAAAGATCTCAGTTGCGCCGCGGCTCAGTGCGAAGCCCACCGCGGTCCCCAGGAATGGGGCGGAGCACGGCGTCGCCAGAAGGGTTGCGAAAGCACCGGTGATGAAAGCACCGCTGAGCGTCTTGGAGCTGCCGATCGCCGCCGCGGGACCGGCAAAGCCCGGCAGGGGAATCTGGAACAGGCCCAGCAGGTTGGCGGCAAACAGCACCAGCAATGCCGCCATGAAGGTGAGGAAACCCGCGGTCTGGAACTGGATGCCCCACCCCACCGCGGCGCCGGCCGTCTTGAGCACGATCGCCCCCACCGCAAGCACCAGGAACGAGAAAATAATTCCCGCGGCGGAGGCGAGGAACCCCCGGCGCACCGATGCGGTCTCCGCCCCGCCATGACCCACGACTGAAAGCACCTTCATCGACAGGACAGGCAAGACACAGGGCATCAAATTAAGGATCATGCCGCCCAGTAGTGCCAGGCCCAGGATCGCGAGAAGCCCGAGCCCGGGTGATCCGCCCGACGCGTCCACCTCCGGCTGGAGGGTCTGTTCGACCGAGCCCATTCCGTCAGCCAGAGTGAAGGTCAGCAGCGGATCGGCTGGGGCCACTCCGCCCTTCCCGGCCAGGCCGACTGGCAACCTAAAGAGGGCGATCTTGCGGTCGGAGGAAAACTCCGCGCCGCCCGCGCCGAAGCGCAGCGGCCGGGGTCCTTCCACCAGAAGGCGTGGCGCCGTGAAACCGTCCTGGGCCCGGGCCAGGACCTCAAGGGTCAGCCCCTTCGGTCCCTTGAACAGACGTGACTTGGTCACGGCGAGAGGCGCGCGCTCAGCATCCACTGCGTTGAGCTTGCGCGGCACCAGGCCCGAATACCGGGCGATCGCAACCCCGTGGTCGAAGGTGCCGGTGCCGGGCCCGCCCTCGAGATCGAGCGCCAATCGCGCGTCATAGGGAATGCAGATCTTTTCACAGACCAGGTAACGCACATGAGCACGCAAGCCGAGTGGCTCCCCTGGTGTCTTGAGCATCACATCCAGCGGCAGGACCACTTCGCCGCCATAGACCATGGTGGTCAAGCCGAAGATGGTGTACTGGTCGGGCAGGGGCCAGCTGATCTCCACACCCTTGAGATTGCGCGACCCGGTCCAATCGACCGTCGGCGGAACCCCCGCATCGCCCGGCGACCGCCAATAGATCTTCCAACCCGGTTTGAGGCGGAACTGCAGGCCGAGATGGACGCTGTCACCGACCCCGGCACCGGTCGCCGGACTGATCAGCCGCACCGCGGAGTGGTCATTCTTGACCCAGGGCGTGGCTTTGGCGGACACCGCCGCGGCACCCGAGACCGCGCACAGGCCGAAGATCAGGGCCGGCACCGCAAGCCTCAACAAGGCGGCCCGACAGCCCCGTCGCAGGACCGCCAAGGTTTGAGACGAGAAATATAAAAACATCTAGATTTCAATCCATTAGGACCATTCATCCGGCCCCGAGCCCTTGTCGCCCCTGTTTTATCCCATGCGGAGGCTTCCATCCATCACATATGATCACCATGTTGTTAGGGGAATTCTTCTTGCCAAATCGGCTCTGCCAAGGAGAATAAGCTCGATGGTTGAACAGGATCGCACAGCGGAACCATCGCGGTTCCTGACCGGACAACTGCTCATCGCCATGCCGCAAATGGCGGACCCCCGGTTCGCCCAGACCGTCATATACATGTGTGCCCATAGCGACGACGGGGCCATGGGCTTGGTGATCAACCGCCAGATCGATAGCATTTCCTTTCCCGGTCTGTTGAAGCAGCTCGAAATCGACGCTCCCGGTGCCAACGACCAGATCCGCGTCATGTTCGGCGGCCCGGTGGAAACCGGCCGGGGCTTCGTGCTGCATTCGCCCGATTACGTGCAAGAGTCCACCTTGATGATCGAAGGTGATCTCGGCCTGACGGCGACCATGGACATCCTCAAGGATATCGCATCGGGATCGGGGCCGAAGCGCAGCCTGCTGGCACTCGGCTACGCGGGATGGGCACCTGGGCAATTGGATCACGAAATTCAGGCCAACGGATGGCTGCATGCGCCAGCCGGTGCTGATCTCATCTTCAACGACAATATCGATTCAAAATGGGACCGGGCGCTCGCCACCCTTGGCATCAACTCGGCTCTCTTGTCGGGTGAAGCGGGGCACGCCTGAGCGGCAACCAACCGCACGGTCCCCTCAGCGCAAAGCCTGGACGGTACCGTCCGGCGAATTCGCGTCGTCTTGGCGCTTGAGACGCTGCTTCATCGCCTCTTCGGCCAAAAGCGCAAACAGCAGGTGGTCTTCCCAGACGCCATTGATGCGGAGATATTTGGGGGCGAACCCCTCCTCCCGGAAGCCGCACTTGCGCAAAACCCCCTGGCTTGCTGCGTTGCGCGGCAGACAGGCCGCCTCCAGACGATGGAGATGGAGCTGTTGGAAGGCGTATTCGATGATGCAGCCAAGCCCGTCGCTCATCACACCCTGACGGGCGAATGGCGCGCCAACCCAGTAACCCAGGGTCCCTGTCTGGGCGACCCCCCGGCGCACGTTGGAAAGCGTGATGCCGCCGCGCAACCCGTGGTCGGCGCGCGAAAAGATGAAGAAGGCATAGCCCAGTCCCATCTGCCACTCCTCCGAATAGTGGCGCAGGCGGCGGCGAAAGGCGTGGCGTGTCAGGCTGTCGATCGGCCAGGTCGGCTCCCAGGGCACTAGGAATTCACGCGAGCGTTCCCGCAACTCCGCCCAAGGCTTCCAGTCGTCATCCTGAGGCG
>JAHEKA010000396.1:1365-3437 GCA_024638585.1 Rhodospirillales bacterium | reverse complement strand
GGCCAGGGCCCGGTGCTGGAAACAGAATTCCCCGCCCAGGCGAAATTCGACCATTTGCCCGCTCCCCGTGCCCGGGGCGAGAGCACGGGTTTTGTTTCGGTCCAGGAAGGGTGCGACAAGTTCTGCACCTTCTGCGTCGTGCCCTATACCCGCGGGGCGGAATATTCCCGGCCCGCGGCCGATATCGTTGCCGAGGTCCGGGCGCTGGCGGCGGACGGCGTCAAGGAAGTGACGCTGCTCGGCCAGAACGTCAATGCCTATCACGGCGCCGCCGGGTCGGACCCGGAATGGGGCCTGGGACGGCTGATCCGCGAGCTTGCGGACAAGGTCCCGGGCCTGGCCCGAATCCGCTACACCACCTCACACCCCGCCGATATGGACGACGACCTGATCGCCGCCCATGGCGAGGTGGATGCCTTGATGCCCTATCTGCACCTTCCGGTGCAGTCGGGTTCCGACTCGGTGCTGGCCGCTATGAACCGGCGCTACCGGGTCGAGGATTACCTCGCTGTGGTCGATCGCCTGCGCACCGCCCGGCCCGATATCGCCCTGTCTTCGGATTTCATCGTCGGGTTTCCGGGCGAAACCGAGGATGATTTTGCCGCGACCCTGGACCTCGTCCGGCGCGTCGGGTACGCCCAGGCCTATTCGTTCAAGTACAGCGCCCGGCCCGGTACGCCGGCGGCCGACCGCCCGGACCAGGTGGCGGAAGACGTCAAGGCTGAGCGTCTGGCCCGTTTGCAGGACCAGCTCTCGCATCTCGTGCGCGCCTTCAATGAACAATGCGTCGGCCGCGTCATGGATGTGCTGTTCGACCGGCCCGGCCGCTATCGCGGTCAGGTCGCGGGCCGCAGTCCGTATCTTCAGGCGGTGCATGTAAGCCCGGAAACGGGGGGGATCGATGGTCTCCGGGGCCGCATCCTGCCGGTCCGCATTACCGAGGGCCACCCCAATTCTCTCGCCGGCCAACTGGTCGGTGCCACCGTGCCGGGGGTGCAGCCGTGACCCGGGGACCCCGGCGACCCGCCGCGGGATCCCGCGCCAAGGGGGCCAAGACCGCGAAGCCCCTGATCCTTCAATTCGAGGACAATTCGGCGCTGACCCTATTGTTCGGGGAACACGACCGCAATCTTGTGCGCATCGAGCACGACCTCGGGGCGACCATCCACGCGCGGGGCAACAAGGTGACGATCACCGGCCCGCAATCGGCCGCCGCCGCCGCGCGGGACGCCTTGATGACGCTGTATGAGCGGGTCAAAGGGGGCGCGCCGCCGGACCAGGGCGAAGTCGATGCCATCGTCCGCCTGGCCGCCGCGGGCCAGCTGGCGCCGGGAACCGAGGGGGCAGAGATGGAGCGTGATGGACGGGCGATCCAGACCCGCAGGCGGCGCATCACGCCGCGGACACCGACCCAGGCCGCCTATATCGATGCCATGAACAATTACGAATTGGTGTTCGGCCTGGGCCCGGCGGGCACCGGCAAGACCTATCTCGCCGTCGCCACAGCGGTGGCGGCCCTCCAGGCCGGCGAGGTCGACCGAATCATCCTGTCGCGCCCTGCGGTGGAGGCGGGGGAACGATTGGGGTTCCTGCCGGGCGACATCCGCGAGAAGGTCGATCCTTATCTGCGCCCTCTCTATGATGCGCTTTACGACATGTTGCCCGGCGATCAAGTGGTCAAACGGCTCGCCAGCGCGGATATCGAGGTGGCGCCGCTGGCTTTCATGCGGGGACGGACCCTGGCTCATTCCTTCATCATCCTGGACGAGGCCCAAAACACCACCAGCGTTCAGATGAAGATGTGTCTGACACGGCTTGGCGAAGGGTCGCAGATGGTGGTCACGGGCGATCTCAGCCAGGTCGATCTGCCGAGCGGCACGCGCTCGGGGCTGGATGATGCCGTGGAGGCGCTGGAGGGCGTGGACGGGGTGTCCATGGTGCGATTTACCGACCAGGACATGGTGCGCCATCCTCTGGTGACCCGGGTGGTCCGCGCTTACGAGAAAGTCGAACGAAAGCGCGCCGGTAAGGGTGCCGTCCGCCGCACCGCGCCGAAAACCGGCGCCGCGGCG
>JAHEKA010000396.1:0-1265 GCA_024638585.1 Rhodospirillales bacterium | reverse complement strand
GGTGCTCAATCGCGACTACCGTCAGGTCGACAGCGCTACCAATGTGCTGGCCTTCGCCAGCGGCGACCCCGCTCCGGCGCCGGGTGTTCCCAGGCTACTGGGCGATGTGGTTTTGGCCTACGGCACCGTTTGCCGGGAGGCGGAGGACAGGAAACTCGATTTCTCCCATCACCTGGCGCATCTCGTGGTGCATGGTGTGCTTCACCTTTTGGGGTATGATCACGTGGCGGTCGCCGATGCGGAGGCCATGGAACGGGCCGAAGTGCGGATCCTCGCAACCCTCGGGATCGGCGATCCTTACCGGCGCGGCCAGCCCGGAACCCGATCGGGAGCCGCGACAAACGTGCGATGACCGAGAACGCTCCAACACCCTCGCCCCAGACCTCTGGGGCCGATCTACAGAAACCATCCGTGTTCCAGAAGGCCCTGGAATGGTTCGCACGCCGCAACCGGCGCCGCAACGGCGACGCCTCGATCCGCGAAACCCTCGAGGAACTGATCGAAGAGCGTCCCGACGGTCAGGAAACCCTCAACACTGACGAACGGCTGCTGATCGGCAACGTGCTGAGTTTGCGCGACCTCAATGCCGCGGACGTGATGGTGCCCCGGGCGGAGATCGTCGCCTTCGAGGCCGATGCGCCGCTCGAGGAGTTGATCGCGCTGATGACCCGCGAGCCCCATTCCAGGGTGCCGGTCTATCGCGATACCCTCGATGAAGTCCTGGGCCTTGTCCATATCAAGGACGTTTTGACACAGGCCGGGGATAGGGACTCTTTCGATCTCAGCCAGATCATCCGCGATGTCCTGTTCGTGTCCCCCACCATGCGGGTGCTCGACCTTCTGCTCCAGATGCGTCTGGCCCGGGTGCATATGGCGCTGGTGGTCGACGAATACGGGGGCGTCGACGGCCTGGTGACGATTGAAGATCTGATCGAGGAAATCGTCGGCGATATCCTCGATGAGCATGACGCCGAAGTGGTCGGCATGATCACCCGTCCCGACGGCACCATCATCGCCGATGCCCGAACCGACCTGGAGGCCTTCGAGGCGGAGGTCGGCCCGGTGTTGACCGAAGAGGAACGGGCGGAGGACATTGACACGTTGGGAGGCCTGATTTTCACCCTGGTGAACCGGGTGCCGGGCCGAGGAGAAATCATTCGTCACGGATCCGGGGTCGAGTTCGAGATCATTGATGCCGATCCCAGGCGCATCAAGCGTGTGCGCCTGCGCAACCTGCCCGCCCCGCCGCAAAGCTCGGACCGGGC
>JAHEKA010000395.1 GCA_024638585.1 Rhodospirillales bacterium | reverse complement strand
TCTGGGACAAGGCCAAGCCCGCCCATTATTGCGGCCATCCCTATTCGGGGACTTTCGTTCCCGCATACGACAAGCCGACGCCATCCTTTTGGCGATACGACGGCAAGGATGAGGATTTCCGCGACGGCGTGGATTGGCGCAACCGCTACACCCGCGCGCAATGACGAGTGTGCGGTGCCTCGCGGGGGGTAGTTTATGTCCGCTATCGATCCAAAGCGGACATTAACTGGCCAAAGGGGCGGATAGCCGGCATGCGAAGACCTGGAGAAACCGCCTCGTGATCCGGCGTAAAGAAAAGGCGGGCCCCCTGGGGCCCGCCCGAAAGCGAGGCGCTGATAGCCTTAGGAGCGGCAGTCGAGGCGACCGGCGTAGGAGCCGGGCCCTTCGTAGTCCATCTCGCATTTCATTCCGGCCTTGAGGTCCCTATCCTTGGCCTTCTTGCCGTTGATCTTGATCTCTGTGTAACCGTCCTCACCGACACGGGCGTCGTCGGCTTTGTCCTTACCCGCGACCTTGAACTTGAAGCGGCCCTTCTTGCCGAGCCCGGCGATCTCGCCCGTGACCTTGGTCCACTGGACCTTGCGCAGCGGCGATTTCGGGTTCTCCAGGATCTTCGCATAACGGGCAAAGAGCGCAGGGTCCATCTTGCCGAGTCGTTCGATCAGCTTCTGCACCTCCGCGCCGTCAAGCGGGCTGGTCAGTAAACGGAGTCGCTTCGCATCCTCCTGATACTTCGGGTCCGCATGGGCCTTCATGAAGCCTTCACGCAGGGCCGCCGTCACGTCGGGCTTCAGACCCGGAGGGGCAGCAAAGGGCCGTGCAAGATAGAACGGTGTCTCCATCATGGCGATGAGATCCCTGTCCGCCTGCTTGGTCACGACCTCCTGGGCCGTCGGCGCGTTGGGAAATTCCGGGAGACGCGTCTTGGTCGCGAACTGGAGGATGACGCGAATCGGGCTGTCCGGCTTGAGCCATCCCGGCTGCGCCGTTTTCATCGAGGCATAGCCGACCATACGGGCCTGGGCCTCGCCGCGCTCGACGGCGAGGTAAAGCGTGTTGCCGCCGGGATAGCCGCGCAACGGCTGAACATTGATGCCGAGAATATCGCGCAACACCACAGGCACATCGGTGCCATCGGAACCGAACGAGGTGGAAGCAAAATTAAGCGGCTTCTGCACCTTGCGGAGATCGTTAATCGAACGGATCCCCGTATCCTTGCGGACCACCATCAGATAAGCCTCGCCTTTGTAGCTCGACGACGTGCCGATCCAGGTCAGCTTGCGCGGATCGAACTTGGCCTGCTTTGACTGACCGGCGAAAGCCAGCATTGGCACGGAACGGGCAAAGGTCCCCATTACCGTGCCGTCCTTCGGCGCCTGGTGGTAGATGTAGTTGACGGCATTCAGGCTCCCTGCACCGGGCCGGTTCTGGGCCACGACGATGGGTTTTCCAGGCAGGTGCCTGCCGATGTGACGCGCCACCTGGCGGCCGTAGGTATCATAGCCACCGCCCGCGGCATAACCGATGACCACTCGGATGGTCTTGCCCTTGAAATCGGCGGCCTGGACCGTGTCCGCCGCCCCGAACGCGCAGGTGGTGGCGAGTGCGGCCAAGGAGCCGCGGACCGTGGAAGTAAGATTCATCTAATTCTCCGTGTATGGATGCCTCGTCGCGGTGACGCACAACGCAACCCTTTGCATTGGGCTCTAGCGAGCGTCTAGTGAACCTTTCACTTTGTTTCGCCGAGTCCCGATGGGATGACGCGCCCGCCGCGAGCTGGCGGCGTATCCGGCCGCAAAGAAACATGCCGGTAGGCGGTATTTAGGGAAGATTGTTATATCTGTAAAATGAAATATATCGGCCTTTTATATCGAAAATTACGATACGATTTACAATCTAAGATGTCCCCCTGGATGGGCTCCAATCTCGGCGCCTGGCGACAGACAGGCATGGGATTGACTGTGGGAAGATCGACCTGAGGCTTGTTATCTTGATGGCCCGCTCGGACCCAACGCCGGTGGCAAGGGGAGTGTGTAAATTGATCAATTCTCTTTTCCCAGGATGGGTCACGCAGTAAGTGGATGCACAAGATCAACCGAACACAGCAGAGACAAAGAAGAAGGCGGACCGGTCGCCCGGCCCGCCAGATACTGGTGTAGGCTTGATCTATTAGAACTTGGCGCTGAGACCGAGGATGATGGCGGTCCCGTCGTTGCCGCCGTCGGCGGTGTCCAACGGATCGTCGAGATCGAACAGGTGCAGGGAGGCGGACCCCGTCAACCCGCCGCCGAAGCTGTAGGCGGCCGACAGAATGGTGTGATCCCAATCGACGTCGCCTTCGCCGTCTTCGGCTTCGGTGCTGATATGGACCAGCGCGACTTCCCAACGCCCGCCCCTGTAGGCGACGCCCACATCGAAGCCGGTATAATCGCCGGTCTCGTCGAACCGCGCCCACTCGCCGGCGTCCTTGTAACCGGCGGCCACGGTCCAAGGGCCCTGGCTGTAGGTGACGCCGGCCCGCCAGCCGAAGTTGGCATCTTCAATGGTGCCGGTATCGTCCTGGGTATTGCCCGGCATGATGGTGCCGCCCCAGGAGGCCTTGATGCTGCCGGGGCCGACCTTGCCGCTCCATTCGATGGCAAACTCATGGGCCGGATCCGAGTCATCACCAGCATCGGAGCCGGCGACGGAGCCCTTGGAATCCAATTCGGGAATCCAGCTGTAGCCGGCCTGGAAGCCGCTGATACGCGGCGTGTAGTAGGTGATCTTGGTCGCGTCCGCGGTATCGTTGATGTTCATCTTCTCACGGGCGAAGCCGCGGCCGCCTTCGGTGGACTGGGTGTCGGCAAAGATGTCGAGCAGCGCGGGGTTCATATGGGCCAGACGCTCGGCACCGTGGTAGACGCGGTCGGCGGGACCGTCCTGGCCGCCGATTTCGACTTTACCCCAGGACCCCGAGAACCAAATGTTGGCTTCGTCGGTCGACTGCTTTTCGGCACCCGTGCCGCACGCGCCACCGCCCGCGCAGTCGGCATCAAAATCGTCCTGGACATCCTCGAAATAGATGCCCCACTTCATGCCGCCATCGGTCTTGCCCTCGGCCTTGAAGCGGATTTCGCCGTAATGGACGATGTTGAACTTGCCTTCGACTTGAGAGGCATCGCCCTGATAGACCGGCGTGCCGTCGACGGTCGATCCGGTACGGTCGCCCGACGCCCAACCAGCGAAAACTTCGTAGTAACCCGAGATATCGAGCTTCGGCTTCGAAGCCGCGTCCGCTGGAGCCGTGCCGAGGGCGCCCACAGCACAGATTGCAGACGTGGCGACGAGTGCTTTCTTGAAGTCCATAGTTTTACACCCCTATTGGATTTTCACTTTGATAGACCTGCATGCGGTGAGCGCATGCGAATCCGATGTAACGATTTGCCATTCGCTGCCCGAAC
>JAHEKA010000020.1 GCA_024638585.1 Rhodospirillales bacterium | reverse complement strand
AACCCGACACGTTCAATATTGATCCCGAAAGCCTGGTGCGCGGCATCCAGATGGCCGAAGAACACGGCCTGACGCCGCGCGGCGTCATCGTCATCGATCTGTTCGGCCAACCGGCCGACTACCCCGCCCTGCAGGAAATCGCCACCGCCCATGACCTTTGGCTCATGGCCGACGCGGCACAGAGCTTCGGGGCCAGCCTGCAGGGAAAGAAGGTCGGGACCCTGACCAAGCTGACCGCCACCAGTTTCTTTCCCTCGAAGCCGCTGGGCTGCTACGGCGACGGCGGGGCCATCTTTACCGATTCCGACGAGATCGCAACGGAAGTGCGCTCGCGCCGCCAGCACGGCCAAGGCGAAGACCGCATGACCCATGTCCGGATCGGCATGAACGGACGGCTGGATACGGTCCAGGCCGCGATCCTGTTGGAAAAACTGGCCATCATGAACGACGAGTTGGAAGCGCGGGACCGCATCGCGGCGCGCTATAACGCCGGCCTAAAGGATATCGTGCGGGTGCCGCCGGTGATGCCCGGCCGCACGTCGGCCTGGGCCCAGTACACGGTCCGCCTGAGGCAGGGGGAGCGCGACCAAGTCCGGGAAATCCTCGAAAAGGATGGGATCCCCACCGCCATCTACTACCACACGGCATTGCACCATCACGCGCCCTATACCGGCTATCCCCGTGCCGCAGGCGGCTTGCCGGTATCGGAAAAGCTGGCACGGACGGTGCTGAGCCTGCCCATGCATCCTTATCTGGAGCCCGCGCTGCAGGACCGGATCATCGAGAGTTTCCGTGCCGCCGTCTCAGCCGTCCGCGGCGGCTGAGGGATACCAACCGCCCCGCACGCGAACGAACGGGCCACGACCGCGTTCCTCGGCTGGAAATCACGTCTCGAGAATGCTATCGATTTCGTCCTGATCTAGGGATACGACGGCACCGTTGATGATGGCGCTGGCCATGTCCAGCAGGGACTGGATGCCCGGCATCGCCCCCTTGACCGCAGCCGCGAGGCCCTCCTCGCCACCATTGTCGATGGCCTTGCCCGCATGGTCGACCGCGCCGAGGATGGCACTATCGAGGTTATCCACCACCTGGACGAACGGCGTCAGGAATTCGGGCGGCACCAGGGTGAAGGCCTCGATCGCCAGGTCGCGGTCGGAAAAGACCGAATCCCTGAAGTGGTCGGAGTACGACTTCGGCTGCCACTCGCGCAGATCCTCCAGGCAATCGGGCATGTCGGGCAGCATTTCCAGCAACATCACCACTTCGTTGAAGTGGTTCAGATAGTCCGTCGCCAGCAGGGTCTCGCTGTTGATGTTTGTGCCATCAAGGCGCGAGCGAAGTTCCACGAGACGGGCAGCCCGATCATCTTGGGCAGGCGGTGTGGGCGCATCCGGATGGTCGATGGGCGCGGCAGTCATAAAATTGGTCCCAAATGATTAACATCGGCGGCCCATTCCCCTCTTTCTGGTTTCCCATGATTTGGTTTCCGCGACGTTAATTTTAAAAATAATCCTGCAATTGCAAATCGTTAGCAGGATTTACAGCTTGCCCTGGCACGCGCCACCAAATCCTTGAGAACGGCAATTTCCGCGTAACCCGCATATACCTCATCGCCAATAATCAGGGTCGGCGTGGCCTCCACCCCGAGGCGACCTGCCAAGGCCAGCGACTCTTTGATCATTGTCATGACCTGCGGCTTCTCCATATCGGCACGCAGGCGCGCGGTATCAACTCCTTGTGCCTTGGCGATCTCCATCACCGTGCTCTCGTCCAACGCCCCTCCGTGCGCCATCAACGCGACGTGCATCTCGAGATACTTGCCTTGTTCCCGGGCGGCGATCGCGGCGCGGGAGGCGAGCAGGGATTGGGGGCCCAAAATAGGGAACTCCCGGAACACCAGACGAAGATTCTTGTCCTGGGCCACCAGGCGCTGCAGCTCGACAAGCGCCTGCTTGCAATAAGGACAGCGGTAATCAAAGAATTCCACCACGGTGACGTCGCCCTTTGGGTTGCCCATGACCGGCAAATCGCCCGGCGCGCGCAGCGTCGCTTTCAGCTCGGTCATGACCTTCACCCGGGCCGCTGTTTCTTTTCTTTCGCGGCGCCGCTGAAAGGCATCGGCGGCTTCATTCAACACCTCTGGATGGGCGATCAGGTAACGGCGGACGCGTTCTTCCAAGCTGTTTGTCCGGGTCGCTCCTTCACCGCCCGGCAGGCCCGACACCGCAAGCCACAGCGCGCCGCCAACGGCGGCCACGATCACACTCACTAGAAACAGAACACGCGGACTCATTCGAAAACCTCCGGATCACAAACGGGGCGGCGCGGCACGATCTCTTTGCTCCCACCTGGATGGGACGCAGTCTGCACGTTCAACGCCATCGGGGAAAGATGTTCCCTTCCATCGCCGGGCAAGAGGTATAGAATTCCTCAACCGAGCCTGTCGCGGCCAAAGGGGAGGACAAAATGAAAATTGCCGACATTCGCATCGAACCCTGCGACCTTGCCAAGGATGACCCTGAATGGAAGTTCGCCCTTGCCGCGAATCCCCTGTCCCAGGGCCTGGTCGCCTCCATCACGGCGGAAGACGGCACCACGGGCTACGGATACGGCTCCTCAATGCCCCATTACGGCGCTTCGGTCGAATCGGTGAAAGCCAACCTTGAAAACTTCGCGGAGATGCTCCTGGGCCGGGATTCCCGTCGCATCGCGGAGATCCTGTTCGAGCTCGACCGCCGCGTGGTGGGCAACAACCAGGCCAAGGCGGCGATCGATTGCGCCTTGCATGACCTTTTGGCCCGGCGTCTTGGGGTTCCGTTATGCGACTTGTTCGGCGGCCCCATGCGCGAAGAATTCGAAAGCCTGCGCATCCTGCCCATCAAGAGCCCGGCCGACATGGCGGCCAATGCGCGGGCGCTGATGGACAAGGGATTTAACCACTTCAAGATCAAGGTCCACGGCGAGGTCGAGGAGGACGTAGCCCGGGTTGCCGCGATCCGCGAGGAAACCGGGCCGGATGCCGGCCTCACCATCGACGCCAACCAATCCTATTCGCCCAAGGACGCGATCCGCGCCATCACCGCCATGGCGGAATTCGGCATCGATCTCGCGGAACAGCCGGTGGCCGCCAACGACATGGGCGGTCTCAAGCTGGTGACAGATTCGGTTCCGGTGACGGTGGAGGCGGACGAAGCGGCCGATTCCCTCGATCAGGTCGCCGCCCTGGTGCGGGCCAGGGCCGTCGACGCGGTCAGCCTCAAGATCACCAAGCTGGGCGGCTTGCGCAACACCGTTGCTGCCGCCCGCATCTGCGAGTCCGGCGGCGTGCGCTATCGGCTCGGCGCCCATGTCGGGCCGAGGCTGCTCGGCGCCTGCGCCATGCATATGGCCGCTACCTTGCCCGGCATTTGGTACACCTGCGAACTGGCAGAGTTCGATCGCTTGCTGGACGACCCCTTCGAAGGGATCGAGGTCGATCACGGCATTCTGCGGCTGCCCGATGCGCCGGGCTGCGGCGTGACCCCCCGCGCGGAAAGCACCCTCGCCCGCGCCGCGGGATGAACCGCCGGCGGGTGCACGGCATGAAGGCGTCGGCGCTCGATTCCCTGCTCAAGCCGCGCTCGGTCGCCGTGGTGGGGGCTTCGGACCGCGGCAATGTAGGCGGTCGCATCTTCCGCAACATGGTCGCTAGCGGCTTCAAAGGCCCCATCTGGCCGGTCAATCCAAACTATCAGAAGGTCGGCGGGCAGCCCTGCTATCCCGCTATCTCGGCCCTGCCGGAAACACCTGACTGCGTCGCGCTCGCCGTGCCTTATACGGCCGTGTTCGAACCGTTCGAGGATGCAGCACGGTGCGGTGTTCCCGCCGCCGTCGTCGTGGCCGAAGGATTTGCCGACCAAAACACCCAGGCCGGCCGGACCCGCCAACAGCGCCTTCAACGGATCGCGGCCGAAGCCGGCATGGTCGTCAACGGCCCCAATTGCATGGGCATCTTGGGTCTCGGCAACCCCCTGGCCACCGCCTTCACCAACCTTCCCGAGGGGCTCACTGCGGGCGGCGTCTCCGTGGTGTCGCAATCGGGGGGATTGATCAATGCCACCATGGAACTCGGCATCAACCGCGGGATCGGCTTCAACTACCTGATCTCCGCAGGCAACGAAGCGGTGGTCACCAGCGCCGATTACATCGCCTGGCTGGCCGACGATCCCAAGACCTCCGTCATCGTAAATATCGTCGAAGGGGTCAAGGACGGGCGTGCTTACGCCGCCGCGCTGGCCAAGGCGGCCGCCAAGAAGCCGGTGGTCGCACTGAAGCTGGGGCGTACCATCGCGGGCCGCCAGGCAGCGGTCGCACACACCGGCAGTTTGGCCGGCCCGGACGCCGCATTCGATGCCCTCTGCCGGGAATACGGCGTCGCCCGAGTGACGACGATTGACGCCATGATCGAATCGGCGAGCCTTCTGTCCAAGGCCAAGCTGCCCAAGGGTGAACGGGTGTTCGTGTTTTCGGTCTCCGGCGGGGCGGCGGTGCTTTCGGGTGATCTCGCCCACGGGGCCGGCCTCACCTTACCGCCGCTCTCGCGCGCCACCAGTGACAAGCTGGGCAAGATCCTAGGCGTCAGCCGGGCTTTCGCAAATCCCATGGACGTGGTCGGTGCACCCCGCCTGGTGGCCGGCGACAACCTGACCCAATGCCTGCGCGTGCTGGACCGGGACCCGGCAATCGACGCCATCGCCTTCGTCCTTGTGGTGCAGCGGGAACTTTCGGCGAGCCATCAGGTGCTGCACGATCAATTCCACGACCTCGTGCCCCGCCTCAAGACGCCGGTGGTGATGATCTCTGAAATGACCTGGCACCCCAAGACCCCGCCGGCCCCCGACGGGCCTCCTGTAGCCTGGACGCTGGACGACGGGTTGGCGGCGTTGCGCCAGTTGATCGAATATGGCACCGCCAGGCGGCGCCTCGCCAAACGACCGGCCGCGCCACGCAAACGGCGGCGCACGGCCACAAAACCCCTATCTCTGCCCGACCGCCCCTTGACCGAACCCGAAAGCACCTCTGTCCTGGAGGCGGCCGGCCTACCGTTTCCGCCCTGGGCATTCGCCGAAACGGCGGCCCGCGCCGTAACCGCGGCCAAGCGCATAGGCTTTCCCGTCGCCGTCAAAGCCGTGGCACCAGGCCTCACGCACAAAACGGATGTCGGCGGAGTTCGCCTCGGCATCGCGTCGGCGGCCGGCCTGCGGCAGGCCTGCAAGGACATCGCCGCGGACCTGTCCCGCAAGGGGCCAAAGGTCCGATTGGCGGGGTTCATGGTGCAATCCATGGTGACGGGCGGGATCGAAATGATTCTCGGGATCAAGAACGATCCCCAATTTGGCCCCCTTGTAATGGTCGGTGCCGGCGGCATCCTGGCGGAGCTTGCCGCCGACACTCAGCTTGCCCCGGCTCTGCTGGGACGGGCCCAGGCCCGGGACATGATCCGCCGGCTCAAGGCGGACCGATTGCTCGCGGGCCATCGCGGTGCACCGGCGGCCGACCGAACCGCCCTTGTCGACACCTTGGTTCGGCTTTCGCGCTTCGCCGCGGCCCATGAAGGCTCAATCGCCGAGGTCGATCTCAATCCGGTGATGGTCCTGCCCCGAGGCCAAGGGGTGCGGATCGCCGACGCCCTGATCGTCCCCAGGACGGGGAAAACGTGAGGAGACTTGCCATGTCAGAGACACCAGTCAAAGCCACAGAGCGCGCCCCTTGGGACGGCGATGGAGCCGTCAAGCCGGGCTTTTTCCACATGGGGGCCCAACTGCTGGATGCGGGCAACACGGAAACCCCTCTGGCGGTGGGAGATCATCTTTGGCTCAAGATCAAGGTCTATGCCAAGGGGGGAGAAAACAAGCTGCACGCCCATCCCTATCAGGACCATGCCTTCATCGTGCTGGACGGACGGGCCCGATTCCACGGCCCCCGGGGCGAGGAAAAGGAACTCGGCCGCAACGACGGCATCTTTCTGCCAGCCGGCAGCTATTACTGGTTCGAAACGATCAGCGACGAACCCCTGGTCCTGCTGCGCGCCGGCGCGGTGATGGCGCCGGACAAGCATCCCGATACGCGGATCATGCCGGATGGTGAATGGGCGGTGCGGCGCGGGCGCGAGGAAACCTTCGTGTCGGCCGACGTCAAATACCGTGACGGGGCGTTCTACGGATAATCCGCCTGCAACCAATCTATTGATCGGTTTGAACCGGCCTCTGTGCCGTCACGATCACGGTCTGTGCCTGGAACCGGATGTTCCCTCCGCCCAGTTCAGGCAATACCGGGGACAACGTGAGCTTCCTCATCCGCGCCATGGCCTCTGGCCTGGACGATGCGGCACCATCACTTTCGAAGGCCCCTGAACCGCCACCCAACCGAGAGACCGGCGAAGACCCCGCGCCGGTCCCGCCGCCGGGGCCAATCTCTACCCTAGAGGCCGTAGAGCGCGCGGGCGTTACCTTCGAGGATCTTGTCGGCAACCTCCGCCGTAACTTTGCCGTCGTTCTTGACCATGCGCAGCGCCTCGATTTCAGACGAGGTATCGGCGTGCCCGTAATCGGTCCCGACGACCAGCTGACCCTCCCCGGCATAGGGCAGGATGTAGTCAAGTTCGTCGGTCGCCTGGCAGGCCACATAGAAATTGTTGTCGGCCAGGATGGTGTCCGACATGCGCCGGCCCTTGCGCTTGAAGCGCAGCCCCAGATCGTTCAGCGCATACGGGATCCATTGTGCGCTGACCTCGACGAACCCCCAGCGCAGGTCGGGAAACTTGGAGGGAATATCGCTCATCAGCAGCGAATGGAAAGCCGCGACCACGGGCAGCTTGGAACGGCCGAAGCCGCCTTCGGTGGCGTAGATGTTGCGCACCCGAAAGCTGTTGTTGCCGGAATGGAAGCAGATCGGCATGTCCAATTCCTGCGCGCGTTCGTAGAGCGGGAAGAAGTAGGGGTTGTCCAGGCGCCGTTCGCATTCCAGCCCCCGCATGAAGATGCCGACCGCACCGTTCTCCTTGGCGAAGTCCAGTTCTTCCATGGTCCTCTGCATACTGGTGAGCGGCGGCATCACCACCCATTTGAGGCGGTCCGGCGCGGCCTTCCAGATATCGGCGAGCCAGCGGTTATAGGATCGGCAGATCGCGTATTCCGCGGTCGGATCCTGGGTCCAGGCGCGCAGGAACACCGTGGGATAGAGCACCTGAACGTCGATCTCAAGCTCGTCCATGTGATCGAGCCTGATGCTCACATTGGCCATCTCCCGCGATTCCTTGGTGGTGTTGTGGCCGATATTGCCTTCCTTGGGCTGCAGACGGCCGTCGATCACCCAATATTCCCGTTGGGCGGCGACGCCTGCGTTGTCCAATTCGATCACATCTTCGGTCTTCTGCACCATGACCCTGGGCTTCAGGTCCATGTATTCCGGCTCGATATATTCGAAGGTTTTCTCGCATTCCACGACGTGGGCGTCGGCGTCGATGGCTCCCATGATCTCACTCCTTCATTTTCATTGCAGCGCGGACGCTCGTGCCGGTCCGCCTGATTGTTCCGTTAGAGGCCGTAGAGCTCCCGCGCGTTGGCGTCGAGAATCCGATCCGCGACCGCGGCCGAGACCTTGCCATCGTCCTTCAGCATGCGCAGCGCCTCGATCTCCGAAGAGGTATCGGCATGGCCGTAATCGGTGCCGACCACCAATTGGCCGTCGCCCACGCTGGGCATGATGTGTTCCAGATCATCGGTCACCTGGAGGGCGACATAGAAATTGTTGTCTGCGAGCAGGGTGTCGGACATCCGCTTGCCCTGGCGCAGCATCCTGAGCGAGATGTCATTCAGCACATAGGGTAACCACTGGGCGCTTGTTTCCACGAAGCCCCAGCGCAGTTTGGGATAGCGCTTGGGGATCTCCTTGAGAATCAGGGTGTGGAAGGCGGAGACCACGGGCAGCTTGCCGCGGGCGAAACCGCCTTCGCCGTTATAGACGTCGTTCAGTTCGAAGCTGTTGTTGCCCGCGTGCAGGCTGATGGCAAGGTCCAGCTCCTCGGCCAGTTCGTAGAGCGGAAAGAAATAGGGGTTGTCGAGCCGCCGGTCGCATTCGAGCCCCCGCATGAACACGCCGCATGCCCCATTCTCCTTGGCGAAGCGGAGCTCTTCCTCGACCTTGTCCATGGAATAGAGCGGCGGCATCACGGTCCAGCGCAGCCGGTCGGGCGCGACCTTCCAGATATCGACGAGCCAGCGGTTATAGGCCCGGCAAAAGGCGTATTCGGCGGTGGGGTCGGTGGTGATCGGCCTGAGGAACAGGGTCGGGTACAGCACCTGAACATCGACGCCAAGCTCGTCCATATGGGCGAGCCGGCCGGGAATATCCTCCATCTCCCGCGCTTCGCGGGCGGTATTGTGGCCGATATTCTGTTCCTTGGGCTGCAGCCGGCCATCGATCACCCAATATTCGCGCATGGCGTTGCCTTCATTGTCCAACGCCACCACATCGTCGGTCTTTTGCACCATCACGCGCGGTTTGTAGTCGTGAAACTCGGGATCGATGTAGTCGAAGGTGGTTTCGCATTCGACCACGTGGGCGTCTGCGTCGATGGCTCCCATTGAATTGAACCTTTCTTGTTTGCCTGAGTGTTGCTTCTTGTAGGTAGCTCGCACCTGTCCCCACCGGGTCAAGCACGCCCATGATACTTCGAATTCTAAACACGCGCCAAGCCCGACGAGACAGGCCCGGGAGAGCGCGGTTGCCCGCTCACTGCACCGGGCGTAATCTGGAAAACGCGCGCCGGCAGCCTGCCGGCGCGCGGGACAGGAAAAAAGGGAGAACAAGCCGTGGCGGGGGCGCTTGAAGGCATCACCATCTTGGAATTCGCGAGCTACGTCTCGGGCCCCTATGCGGGCATGCTGCTCGGTGATCTCGGCGCCGAGATCATCAAGATCGAGGACCCGAAAACCGGGGATTCCTTCCGCGGCTGGGGGGCGGCGGATTATTCCGCCACCTTCGGCTCGGTCAACCGCAACAAGAAAAGCGTGATCCTGGACCTCAAATCCGATGACGGCCGTGCCGCCGCCCGGGCGCTCGCCGCCGAGGCCGACGTGGTGATCGAGAACATGCGGCCGGGCACCATGGAACGGCTCGGCCTCGGCTGGGATGAGCTCTCAGCCGCCAATCCACGGCTGGTCTATTGCTCGATCACCGGCTTCGGCCGCACCGGCCCCTACGCCGACCGCCCCGGCTACGACACCGTGGGCCAGGCCATGGGGGCACTGCTCTCGGTATTGACCGACCTCGACAACCCCCAACCGATGGGGGTCTCGCTGTCGGATCACCTGACCGGGATCATGGCTGCTTACGGCATCCTGGGCGCCTTGATGGCGCGCCACACCACCGGCAGGGGCCAGATGGTGGACACCTCGCTGCTGTCCGCCACGCTTGCCTTCCTCGGTGAGAACGCCGCGCGTTATTTCGAAGAGGGCGATATCCCGAATCGCAAGACCCGGACCGAGACCGCCCAGGTCTATGCCTTCGTCGCCGGCGACGGGAAGCCCTTTGTGGTGCATCTCTCTTCGCCGCCAAAGTTCTGGGAGGGGCTGTGCCGCTCGGCGGGCCACCCCGAATGGATCGACGATGAAAGGTTCAAGACCAAGGCCGATCGGCGCAAGGCTTACGACACCCTGCATGCCGGATTTCAGGAGGTGTTCAAGGCAGAGCCCCGGGACCACTGGCTCGGCCTGTTGCGCAAAGCCGACGTCCCCTCCGCGCCGATCTACAGCCTGGACGAGGCCCTGGCCGATCCGCAGGTCCAGCATCTCGGTATGATCACGGAACTGCCCCATCCCAAGGTCGGCTCGGTCAAGCTCGTGACCGGTGCGGTGAACCTGTCCGACACGCCGATCGCCATCACCAGCCCGGCGCCGGGGCACGGGGAGCATACCGAAGAGATCCTTGCCCGTATCAAAGACCGGACCACCAAAGGCGGCACCGGGGAGGCAGCCCAGTGAGCGTCCCCCAACCCAACCCCGCGTTGCGCGACAAATACGCCATCGCCGGGACCGGCACCTCGCGCCTGGGCCAGGTGCCCGACGTCAGTTCACTCGGCCTGATGGAGGAGGCCTCGGCCAACGCGCTCAGCGATGCCGGCCTCACGGCCAAGGACATCGACGGCCTGCTGGTGCGCGGGCCCGATGACATCTACACCTTCCACCAAGTGCTGGGCGAACGGCTCGGCATCAACGCAAGCTTCTCCACGACCACCACAAATGGCGGCGCGAGTCAGATTCTCTCGGTCATTCTTGCCGTGATGGCGATCGACGCGGGCCTCGCCAGCGTCGTGCTGTGCGGCTTCGGCCGCGATGCCTGGTCGCGGACACATCGGACCGAACAGGCCCGCATTTCCGGCGCAACCCGGTCGGCAGCCATGGACACCCAGGAATTCGGCCCCGAATACGGGCTGTTCGGGGCGCCCGCCATGCATGCCTTCGGCGCCCGGCGCCACATGCATGAATTCGGCACGACCCGCGAACAGTTCGGCGCCATCTCCCTGGCCTTCCGCGAACACGCCCAGCGCAATCCCCAAGCCCAGATGCTGGGCCGGCCCTTGACCATGGAGGATTACCTCGCCGCGCGCATGATCGTCGAGCCGTTCTGCCTGCTGGACTGTTCCCTGCGCTCCGACGGGGCCGGGGCGGTCATCGTCACTTCGACCGAGCGCGCCCGGGACATGAAGCAGAAGCCGGTGCTGATCAAGGGGTTCGGGACACATAACAACCTGCGCGGCTGGTTCGACGGCGACAACATGCTGCGCACCGCGGCCGGGCCGTCGGGCCAACGCGCCTATGCCATGGCGGGCCTTGGGCCCAAGGACATCGACTGCGCGCAGATCTATGATTGCTTCACCTATATGGTGCTGACGCAGCTAGAGGATTACGGCTTCTGCAAGAAGGGCGAAGGCGGCGATTTCGTGTCCTCCGGCACGCTGGCGCTGGATGGCGCCCTTCCCACCAACACCTCGGGCGGGCAGCTATCGGAAACCCATAACGAGGGCATGCTGCAAATCGTGGAAGGCGCTCGCCAATTGCAGGGCATCTACGGGCCCGACCGCCAGGTTCCGGCGGCCGAGACCTGCCTGGTGTCCGGCCACGGGGGCAACACGGTGTGTCATTCGTCACTGATCCTGGGGGCCGCGTGATGGCCAAGGAATACACCAAACCGCTGCCCCGCCCCGCCCCGGAATCCGAGCCCTTCTGGGCGGCGGCGCGCGACCACAAGCTCAAGATCCAGAAATGCAGGTCTTGCGGAAATCATTGGTTCCCGCCATCGGAGCACTGCCCGGAATGCCTGTCCGCCGACCATGACTGGATCGAAGCCTCAGGCCGGGGCCGGGTGTTTTCCTTCGTCACCTATCAAAGGCTCTACAACAAGGGCTGGGAGGGCGAGGTGCCCTACGTGGTGGCGTTGATCGAGCTCGACGAAGGCCCCCGGCTGCTGTCCAACCTCACCGGGATCGCGCCGGAGAACGTCGCTTGCGACATGGCGGTCAAGGTCGTGTTCGACGACGTCACGCCCGAGGTGACATTGCCCAAATTCACGCCCGCCTGACGGCCGGCTCGCCTCAGCCCTCTTCCTTTGGTGCCTCGGTCGCGGAAAGCTCGCCCATGGAACGCTGATGGGAAGCCCAGCCCTGGGCCTCGATGAAGACGCGGGTGACATCGGGATAGGCGGTTTTGACCGCACGCTCCAGGCTGGTGATGGTGGTTTCCACCTCGCCCGAGGAGATGCCTTCGCGGAAATCGAGCGAGATGTTGACCAGCACGTCCCGGGGACCGAGATGCATGCTCAACACCTCGTTGATGGCAAGGAGGCCCTGCTCTTTCTCCAGGATCTTGCGGATGCCGGCGACGGTCTCGGCGCTGGCCGCCTCGCCGATCAGGAGACCCTTGCTTTCGACCGCCAGCAGCACGGCGGTGGCGGCAAGGATGATGCCGATGACAATGGACGCGACGCCGTCGAGCACCGGCAGATCGAATAGCTGAGCACAGAGGATGCCGACGAAAGCGGCGATCAAACCCAGCATGGCGGCGGAATCCTCGAACAACACCGTGAAGATGGTGGGATCCTTGGAATGGCGCACCTCCTCCAGCCAGCCCCGCGTCCCTTTCACTTTGCGGAACTCCTTGACGGCGATGCCTAGGGCAAAGCCTTCGAACACCATGGCGGCGGCGAGGACGATGTAGTTCACCTCCGGACTCAGCACGGGATGGGGGTCCATCACCTTGATCACGCCTTCGTAGATCGAGATGCCGGAGCCGAGCGCGAAGATCAGGATGGCGACCACGAAGGTCCAAAAATAGAGCTCCATCCCATAGCCGAACGGGTGACCGGTATCCGCAGGCTTCGTTGCCGCCTTGATGCCGTAGAGCAGCAAGACCTGATTGCCGGTATCGACCACGGAATGGATGGCTTCCGACAGCATGGCCGAGCTACCGGTATAGGCCGAGGCCGCGAACTTGAGGACGGCAATCGTAAGGTTGCCGAAAAGTGCGGCGAATATGACTTTCTTTGAAGCGGGGGATGCCATGGTCGGGACCGAGCCTAGTGCGATGAGCCAGGGATCACAAGCGGCGTCGCACAGGAAGGCGCAGTCGATCCCATTGGCTTAGATGTGTTCATGTTCGAGGCCGGCGCGCATGGCGTGGCGGCGCGGCAGTGTGGGAAGCCATATGGCAAGGCCGACCACGGCGGCGACGGCAAAGGTCCAGCGCAGGCCGACGAATTCGGCAACGGCGCCAAGGCCAAGGGCGCCGATGGCCGGGGTGCCACGATAGATCAGGGTATAGAGCCCCATCACTCGGCCGCGATAGGAATCGTCGACCGCGTATTGCACCAGGGCCTGGCCGCCGGTCGACATTGTGTTGAGCGCGAAACCAGAGCCCAGCGCGAAGATCACTGCGACCCACAGCACCGGGGTTGCGACCAGACCGAGGGTCACCAAGTTGAGGCCAAGAAACGCCGCGGAGACCGCCATGGTCAGACCGGAGACGCGGCTGCGGAGCGCGATCCAGACGGCGCTCAGCATGGCGCCGATCCCCATGGCTGAGGTCAGCCAAGCGAGGCCCACCGCGTCGCTCTTGAACACCGCGCCGGCGAACCCCGGCAGCATGTCCTGGATCGGCCGAAACAGCACCGAGACGACGGTGAGGATCAGGAGCAGCGGCCCGATCCCCGCATGGTGGCGCACATACCGCAAGCTCTCGCCGACATCAAAGAAGACGCTGCGCCGCCCGCTCTTCTCCCGCACCGGCGGGGCCAGGTCCATAAGGTAGAGGCTGGCCAGGAACACCACGCAGCCGATGGTGTTGGCGACGAAGGTCCCGCCGACGCCGGCGAACGGGATGGTCAGGCCGGCCAACGCCGGGCCGGCAAAGCGTGAACCGTTGAACAGGGCCGAATCGACGGCGATGGCAGTGGCCAATTCCTCCCGGGGCACGGTCGCGGGAACGATGGCATGACGCGCGGTGGAGGCCAACGTGTGGGTCATCCCGTGGAACAGTGCGAAGAACAGCAACAGCCAGATATCCATCCAGCCGCCCAGGGTGAATGCCGCTAGGCCAAAGGCATGGACGCGAAGGATTTATTGTAGTTCGCATTGGCCATCGCTGGATACGCGAGCAGCCCCATCAATGTGACGACCGCGCCAACAATCCCTGAAGCGGTTGAAAAGACTGCACAAGTTAGCAGGGCAGCAATCGCAAGCGAGCCGGGAAAGTTGCGTGCGGCCATATAAAGCGAAAAGAACAGCCGATCGACGATATTGGCGCGTTCGACCACGTAGCCCATGAACAAAAACAGCGGAATGGCGACAAGCGTGTCATTCTCCATCA
>JAHEKA010000019.1 GCA_024638585.1 Rhodospirillales bacterium | reverse complement strand
CGCCGATCTTCACCTTGGAGCGCCGGCTATGAAGCTTGAAGACGTGCGTCTTGCCGTCGTCCCCTTTCACCGTGACGCGCTTCTTGGAGAGCTTTTCGATGGTGCCGGCGAGCTTCTTGAGCTTGACCTTCTTGATCTTGCCCACCTTTAAGGCAGCTGCCGCGCGCGCGACCACCTCCTTGGGATAGGACATGAAGCGGGCGATCACCTGGTCGACCTCGGCCCCATTCATGGGGTCGATATTGAGCCTGCGCCGGGCCGCGCCCTTGAGGAAGGCGGGATCCGCCATGGTTGCCATGAAGGCGGCCCGCAGCGCTTCGGTCCGATCCTTGGGCTGGTCGGGCGGCGCGGCAAAGGGCCGGCTCAGGGTCACACGGTTGTAAATCAGCTCCATCACCTTTTTGTCTTCCGGCGTTTTCGCAAGATCATAAATATGCGGCACGCCCTTCAGTTCGGGGGCTTTCTTGATGCCGACTTGAACTACGACGATCAATCGGCCCGCCTCCCAATCCTTGCGGCGGACTGATTTCAGGGTGCTCAATTGGAATGCGCAGCCGCCTTGGACCTCACCCCGTTTCATGGCCAGCAGTACCCCGGTGCCTCCGGCGTAGCCGTGAATCACCTGGATGCGCGATCCCAACAGCGCGTTGAAGCCGCGCGGGAATTCGCTCTGCACTCCGGTCGAACCGCCGGCGCCGAAGATCACTGGTTGCTTCAGGACATCGTCGAAGGTGCGCAAGCCGGATTCGTGCCAAACCGCACAGGCGCCCTGGGAGCGTTCGACATTGCCGATCCAGGAAAATTTCGCAGGCTCGAACTTGGCCTTCTTATTACCGAACATCGGTGAGAACAAGGCGCCCGAGGTCCAAATCCCCATCGCGGTGCCATCTTTCGGTGCCGAGTTGTAAATGAAGTTGGCCGCCCTGAGGCCCGAGGCGCCGGGCATGTTGCGGGGGACTACCGAGGGCTTGCCGGGAATATGTTCGCCGATGTACTGGGCCACCATGCGGGCGTAGGCATCGTAACCACCGCCCGGTGGAAACCCGATGTAAATTGAAACGTTCTTGCCCTTATAGAAATCGCTGACCGCATCGGCGCCGGCGGGGGCGGCAAGCGCCCAGGTGGATGCGGCGATCACCGATGCGGCAAGGACCGTGCGCGCAGGTGTCTTGATGAGATGGAACATGGTCGGAAGTCTCCCCTGTTGGCCGCGCCGGGACGTGCCCCGCCGGCTGCTATTGTGCCCCGGTGTCCGGTTGGTCCGGAGCTTGGCCAGGGCATGGTTTGCACCGATGCTACCAAGCCTGGGCGGCAGGCACAATCGCGGCTCTGACGTCGTTCGGCGGCGTCAGCAGGGGGGCACATCGCCGGAGGTGAAATGGACCATCAGCACCACCTTGAACCAGTGCGCCCAGTCCTCGGGGCTTGAGAGCGGCGCCAGTTCAATGGCCGCATCGGAAAAGACCGGCTTGTCCGAAAGCGTGGCGCGTTGCGGCCCGCGGCCGGGGCGGGTAAGGGTGAGTGTCACCTTGTCGCCCGCGATATCGATCAACGCCGCGTAGGCGCGCGCCTCCCGGCGCCATTCAAAGCGCCATCCCGCCCCGTCCGTCTTTCCTTCGCCGAGCACCACCGGGGTCACGAAGTCCGCCTTGCGGCCGTGCAGCAGGGTTTGGAACACGCCGACGGCAAACAGGCGCTTGCCGTCCCGCCACAGCCAGAGCTGGCGCACGTCGGCATGGGCGCGGATGCAGGTGATGGCCGCGAAGCGGCCGAGATATTCGAGGCGCTTGGGTTTCACGGTTGTGGGGATGGGAGGCGGCATGCGCGTCATGTCGACCGATCTGCCCTTGGTATCGATGCGCAGGCTTTTCGGCCCGGACCGGGTGATCCGCACCGGCCAGGGCGCGCCGACGCGCGGGGCCAGCTCCGCCTGCCATGAGGCCTTGGCGTCCGCGCCGGTGCCTGCCGGCTCCAGTGGCGTGCCGTCCGGGCCGACGGCGCATTCGGTGTCGGCGCACCGGTAGAACAGCCAGGCTTGGCCGCGGGCATTGACGATCAGGCGGGGATAGGGCGCCTTGTCGCCGGCTTTCCAGTGGCCGATCGGCAGATCTGCGCCATCGCGCGCGGCAAACGGCCCGAACACCCGCTCAAAGGTCTCCCTATCCCGGAACTTGGCTTCGAACAGGAGGGCGTTGCGGGCGTTAAAATTCGCGGTGAGGCGCGCCCCCTCGCGGCCCGTCTGGACGATCTCGTATCCCAGGCCGAGGACGATCACGCCGAGTGCCACGCCGAGCGCGCCGGCCGTCCTGCGCCATCCCCTTTGGAAAAGCTGGGTTGCCGCGACCGCGTACAGGCCGCCCAGGATGACGGTGATCAGGAAGATGTCGATGCGGATGGCTTCCGGCGTGAAGAAGGTCATCCGCACTTCGTGGGCCGCGGCGAGGATACCGAGGCCGATGGTCAGCCACAAAAGGATCCGCGCGCCGCCGGCGACGCGGATGGCGGGGACCAGCAGGAGCAGCCACAGGACAAGCAGCGCGTAATAAAGGCCGAGCGCCAAGGTCATGGCACAGTGTAGCAACCCGGCCTGCCGCGCACCATTTTGTTGCAGGCCGCACCGGGCGAGGGTGGGATGGGGCTAGAAGTAGGGGTAGCTGTTGTGGATCAGCTTAGGGACGGTCAGGCCAACCTCTTCGATTCGCTTGACCCCGTCGTTGACGAAGGCTTGGCGCCGTTCCTCGTTCGAGCGGAACTTGAGGCCGAGGCGCAAGTAGGTGTCGTGATGGCGGCTCTTGGACGGGCCGTACATGTTCAGAGCGAAGCGCCACCACTTGTTCAGGGCCCGCTGCAGCGGCTGGGTGCCGAGCTTTTCCAGCTGGGTGCCGAGGAACTCCATGCCAAGATCGGCGTGGTGTTCTTCCTCCTCCAGGCTCGCCTGCACCGCCCGGGCCCACGGCGCGTAGCTTGAACGCGCGTAATCCTCCAGCATGTAATAGGCCGCCCGGTCGATCAGGAAGGTCGACATCACGATATCGGTCCAGCGCATGACCGGCACAAAGCATCGGCAGATGGGATAAAAATGGTGGAAGCTTTGGTAGCTGGGCGCTTCGTCCCACGGCACGCCGAGATCCTCCATCAGGTCCACTACGGTGCGCCAGTGGGACAGTTCCTCGGTCACGATTTCGCCGATAATGCGCCGTTCCTCCACCCCGGGCGCCCGGTTGATCCAGGGCGCGTAGGTGTTGGACGCATGGCGTTCGCCATAGGCCTGGTTCGCCATCAGCCGGAGCAGCGTGGCGCGGTATTCCTCGGTCATCGGACTGTCGAGGTCGACACTTTCCGGAGGAAATTCGCAATAGGCCGGAACTTGAAGGCCCTCGCCCGTCGCGTCCATGCGTTCCACTGTCCTTTCAGAAGCCACTCATCACTCCCCAATTTGGCCTCCCTTTTAGCATATGGGACCCCGCTGCAAAGGATTTCGTTGCATTTTGCCCAATATCGAACAATCTGGGAAGAGGTAGGCGGAAATCAACCTATGGTTAAAGAAGCCCCGCGTTCCGCGCCCACCGGTATTTGGCGCCGAGAACCTCCACCGGCACCTCGGTGGTGTAGGGATAGGCTACGACGCCGCGCTCATAGAGGTATTCCGAAGCCTCTTCGACTTCGGTATCCCCCACCAGGGACGCAACGATCGGCTTTTCGATGCCCTTGGCCCGGCATTCCTCGACCACCTCGGCGGTCAGCTTGGCGAACACCATGGGCGGCGTGATGATGGTATGCCAATAACCCAGGATCAAGGCGTGGATTCGGTCGTCCTCTAGCCCCAAGCGGATCGTGTTCTGGTAGGTGGTGGGCGGCTCGCCGCCGGTGATATCCACCGGATTTCCGGAAGCACCGAACGGCGGGATGAACTGCTTGAAGGCCTCGTCCAAATCTGTCGGGAACTTCATCAGGCTGAGGCCGTTATCATGGCAGGCATCGGACAGCAGCACGCCGGAGCCGCCGGCCCCGGTGATGATGACGACGTTCTCGCCCTTGGGCGTCGGCAATACCTGCAGGCTGCGGGCGTATTCCAGCATCGAACGCAGGCTGGGCGCGCGGATGACGCCGGATTCGCGCAGCACATCGTCGTAGATCTTGTCATTGCCCGCCAAGGCGCCGGTGTGTGAGGCGGCGGCCCGGGCGCCGTAGGCGGTCCGTCCCGCCTTCAGCATGATCACGGGCTTTTGCTTGGACACCCGCTTGGCGACTTCGGCGAAGGCGCGTCCGTCCTTTAGGTCCTCGGCATGCATGGCGATGACCTGGGTATTCGGGTCCTGTTCGAAATAGGTGAGCAGGTCGTCCTCATCGAGGTCCGATTTGTTGCCGAGGCCGACGATCGCCGACACCCCCATCTTGGTGGACCGGGCGAAGCCGATGATCGACATGCCGACGCCGCCGGATTGGGAGGACAGCGCCGTCTTGCCTTGGACGTCGAAGGCGGTGCAGAAGGTCGCGCACAGGTTTTCCGGTGTGTAGTAGAAGCCGTAGATATTGGGGCCCATGATGCGCACCCCGTGCTTGCGGGCAGTGGCCACCAGTTCGTTCTGGAGCTCCATTTCCCCCACCTCGCCGAAGCCGGACGGAATCATCACCGCGCCGGGGATGCCCTTTTCGCCGACCTCTTCCATGGCACCGTTGCAGAACTTGGACGGGATCGCGAAGACGGCAAGGTCCACGTCGCCGGGGATGTCCTTGACGCTGGCATAGACCTTCTTGCCGAGGATCTCTTCGGCCTTTGGGTGGACCGGATGGATTTCGCCCTTGAACCCGCCGTTGATCAGGTTCTTCATCACTGAATTGCCGATCTTCCCGTCCTCGGCCGAGGCGCCGATCACGGCGACGGATTTGGGATGGAAGATCCGATTCATGGCCGTGAGAATTTCATCCTGGGAGGGGCGGAAGACCTCTTTGGGGGCTGAGAAATCCACCGTGATCAGGGCATCCACCGCGGTCGCCCCATCGGGGGTCGCGAACACCGGGTTGAGGTCCATCTCCTGGATTTCGGGGAAATCACTGATCAGATTCGAGACATCCGCGATGATCCCGGCGATCGCGTCCTTGTCGACCGCTTCGGCCCCGCGCACGCCGTCCAGCACCTCGGCCGCGGCGATGGCGCTGAGCATGCCGTGCGCTTCGGCTTGGGATGCCGGCGCCAGATGGAAGGTGATGTCCTTGAGGACTTCCACCAGGATGCCGCCCAGGCCGAAGGCCACCAGCTTGCCGAAGCTGGGATCCGTGACCGCGCCGACGATGACTTCTTGAGCGCCGGCGGGTCCCATCTCCTGCACCTGGACGCCGTCGATGGCGGCGTCCGCCTGATAGGCCTTGGCGGCGGCGACGATCTCGTCATAGGCGGCGGCGGCTTCGCTCGCGTCCTTGACGCCGATCTTCACACCGCCGGCCTCGGTTTTGTGCAGGATGTCGGCGGAGACGATCTTCATGACCACGGGAAAACCGATTTTGCCGGCGATTTCCGCTGCTTCACTCGCCGACGTTGCCAGTCCCTCGGCGGGCAGCGGAATGCCGTAGGCGTCGCAGACCGCCTTGGCTTCCGGTGCCGTCAGGCTGGTGCGGCCCGCGGCCTTGACCTTGTCCAGGACGCTGCGAACGGCGCCTTTGTCATAGCTCATGATGTCTTCCCCCAAGAAAGTTCGGCCCAACAAGGTTCGGCCTTCAATGTGATTGACCGGGTCTCCGTCGCGCGGCCGGTACGGGCCGCCGGTGCCGGCGGGTTAGTCGCCGATCGCGCCGGATTTCCGGATCTCCTCGATCTCGTCGGTGCCGTAGCCTAGGACCTGTTCCAGGATTTCCTCGGTATGTTCGCCCAAGAGCGGCGACCGTTTGACGTCGGCGGGCGAATCCGAGAGCTTCACCGGGTTGCCGACGGTCAGGTATTTGCCCCGGGTCGGATGGTCGACCTCGACGACGGTGCCGGTGTCACGCAGGGACTGTTCCTCGGCCAGCTCCTTCATCGACAGGATCGGCCCAACGGGAATGTCCAGAGGATTGCAGATGTCCATGACCTCGAACTTGGTCTTGGTCTTGGTCCACGCCTCGATGGTGTCAAAGATATGGGTGAGCTTGTTCAGCCGGGCGTTGGGCGTGGCGTATTCCGGGTCTTCCTTCCATTCCGGTTTGCCGATGACGTCGCAGATCTTGCCCCAGATCGGCGCCTGGGTGATGAAGTAGATATAGGCGTTGGGATCGGTCTCGTAGCCCTTGCATTTGAGGATCCAGCCCGGCTGGCCGCCGCCCGAATCGTTCCCCGCCCGGGGCGTGGCATCGCCGAAGGGGATGTCCTGGCCGTACTGGCTGTATTCGGTGAGCGGCCCGTGGGTGAGGCGCTGCTGGTCGCGCAGCTTGACCCGGCAAAGATTCAGAACGCCGTCCTGCATGGCGGCCTGAACGCGCTGCCCCTTGCCCGAGCGTTCGCGATGGAACAGCGCCGTGACGATGCCGAGCGCCAGGTGCAGCCCGGTGCCGGAATCGCCGATCTGTGCGCCGGTGACCAGTGGCGGTCCGTCGAGGAAGCCGGTGGTCGAGGCCGCGCCGCCGGCGCATTGCGCGACGTTCTCATAGACCTTGCAGTCCTCGAACGGTCCGGGGCCGAAGCCCTTGATGGAGGCATAGATCATCCGGGGATTGATCTCTTGGATGCGGTCCCAGCCGAACCCCATGCGGTCGAGCGCGCCCGGCGCGAAATTCTCCACCAGCACGTCGCAGGTCTTGACCAAGCGCTCCAGCACCTCCTTGCCCTTCTCGTTCTTGCCGTTCAGGGTGATCGAGCGCTTGTTGTGATTGAGCATGGTGAAATAGAGCGAATCCACGTCCGGGATGTCGCGCAACTGGCCCCGGGTGATGTCGCCGATGCCGGGACGCTCGACCTTGATGACGTCGGCCCCGAACCAAGCCAGCAGCTGGGTGCAGGTCGGGCCCGATTGGACATGGGTGAAGTCCAGTATTTTGACGCCTTTCAATGCTTCCATTCGATGCTCCCTTCAGGGACCTGGCTCGATCGACAGGTATTGCTCATTTTTTCGCAACCACGCTCTGCGGATTGAGGTTGCCGATCCGCCCGCTTTCGGTGCCGGACTTCTCGTCGATGATGGCGTTGACCAGGGTCGGTTTTCCCGACTCCAGGGCTTCGGTCACGGCGCGCGTCAGCTCGTCGGGGCTGGTGGCATAGACACCGGAACCGCCAAATGCCTCCATCATCATTTCGTAGCGCGCATCCTTGACGAAGACCGTGGGTGCCACGTCGGGGCCGCCGGTCGGGTTGACGTCGGTGCCGCGGTAGATGCCGTTGTTGTTGAAGACGACGACGCAGACGGGCAGGTTGTAGCGGCAGATCGTCTCGATCTCCATGCCCGAAAAACCGAAGGCGCTGTCCCCTTCGACGGCCAGGACCGGCTTTCCGGTTTCGATCGCCGCGGCGACGGCGAAGCCCATGCCGATGCCCATGACGCCCCAGGTGCCGACGTCGAGGCGCTTGCGCGGCTGATGGATGTCGATGATGGAGCGGGCGAAGTCGAGCGTGTTGGCGCCTTCGTTCACCAGCACCGTGTCCGGGCGCTCGGCGATGATCCGGCGCAATGCGCCCAGTGCGCCGTGATAGTCCATGGGCACGTTGTTGTTCTGCAATCGCGGCGCCATGCGCTCGACATTGCTTGCGACCTTGTCCTTGACCTCGCCGGTCCATTCGGCGGGCGGCGCTTGCCACGTTTCGCCCATCGCTTCGAGAAGCGCGGAAACGCATGAGCCGATGTCGCCGACCACGGGTGCGGCGATCTCGACGTTCGAATCCAACTCTCTAGGCTCGATGTCGATCTGGATGAATTTCTTTGAATGAGGCGGTCCCCAGGCCTTGCCCTTGCCGTGTGACAGCAGCCAATTGAGCCGCGCCCCGATCATCATCACGACGTCGGATTTGCCCAGCACCAGCGAGCGCGCCGCGGCGGCCGATTGGGGGTGGGTATCGGGCAAGAGACCCTTCGCCATGCTCATCGGCAGATAGGGAATGCCGCTCTTCTCCACGAGGGCGCGAATCTCCGCATCGGCCTGGGCGTAGGCGGCCCCTTTGCCGAGAATGATCAGCGGCCGCTCGGCGCTTTTCAGGAGATCGAGCGCGCGGGCGATGGAGTCGGGTGACGGGATCTGGGGCGGTGCCGGATCGATGACCTTGACCAGCGATTTCCGGCCCGCCTCCGCATCCATGGTCTGGCCCAAGAGCTTGCCCGGGAGGTCGAGATACACGCCGCCCGGGCGGCCCGATACCGCGGCGCGGATGGCACGGGCGACGCCGATGCCGATGTCCTCGGCGTGCAGGATGCGGAACGCCGCCTTGCAGAGCGGCTTGGCGATCGCAAGCTGGTCCATCTCCTCATAGTCGCCCTGCTGCAGATCGATGATCTCGCGCTCGGACGAACCCGAGATCAGGATCATCGGGAAGCAGTTGGTCGTCGCGTTGGCCAGCGCCGTCAGGCCGTTCAGGAAACCCGGAGCCGAGACCGTGAGGCAGAGACCGGGTTTCTTGGAAAGAAAACCCGCCATCGCGGCGGCATTGCCGGCGTGCTGTTCGTGACGGAACGATATGACCCGCATCCCTTCCGCCTGTGCGAAGCGCCCCAGATCGGTGATCGGGATGCCCGGCACGGTGTAGATCGTCTCAAGGTCGTTGAGTTTCAGTGCGTCGATGATCAGGTGGAAACCGTCGGTCAGGTTCTGTGGCTCCACTTCCGTAGCGGTATCGAGTTCTGTCATGGGGTTCTCCCTTACCGGACCGCTCCGGTCCCGGAATTCCGTGAACGTTCAGTCGAGTTCAACATGGCGCGCCACATGGTCGCGCAGTTTCAGGGTGTGTTCGCGGACCAGCCGCTCCGCCCGTTCGGTGTCCCGCGCCTCCAGGGCATCGACGATGGCGAGATGATCCTCGATCGAGCGCTTGGCGCGGTCCTCTTCGAAAATGGTGCGTGCCCGGATGGCGCGGACATGCATGAACAAACGGTCGGTGATCTCGGCGATCAGCGGGCATTTGGACAGCGAGATGATCGCCTGGTGAAAGGAAATATTGGTTTCCGAATATTCGTCGAGATGGCCGGTAACCGCGTCGGTGTCGTAGATGCTCAACATGCTGCGCAGGCCGGCGATCTCCGCATCCGCAGCTTCGGTGGTGATGAGGCGGGCCGCCATGCTCTCCAGCGCCGCCCAGACGGTGATCATGTCGAGGATTTCCTGTTTCGACTTGCGCCGGATATAAATGCCGCGCCGCGGCTCGATCCGCACCAGGCCTTCCTGGTCGAGGCGCACCAGGGCCTCGCGCAGCGGCGTGCGGCTGATGCCGAACTGCTCCGACAGGCTGCGTTCGTCGAGGCGGAGCTCCGCGTCGTCGTCATAGATGTTCATGGTGGTGATGGCGGCCTTCAGCTCGTCGTATATCCGGGCCTTGAGGCTGAAGTTCTCGCCGATGGGCTGAATCCGTAAGATGTTCTGGCTCATGATTCTTTCTTCTTCGTCCCTTTGTCCTCTCCAAGGAGAGGGCGGCGTAACCTGTCCCTATTCCGGCGGCCCGGTGTGGCGCGAGGCCTTGCGAAAGAGCCCAAGACCGGGCCATTCATCCTGCCCGGCCTGCCGGGTTTCTGTTCGTTGTCCGGCTGCGCCGGTGCAATATTGAAAACCGTCCCAGGTGCCCGATTCGCGGGCGAATCCCCGCCGCCCCAGAACTGGTATACAATATACCAGGGAGCCCACGGCTTCAATCGCCGATCACAGGTGACGGCCGCCAAAGGCCGGCTCAAAGCGCCGTTGGCGACGGCGGCGATGTTTGACGGTGGGGCGGATCGCATCATGCCTTGGCGGTCCTCCGCTTGTTCATGGCCTTGATCATCGGCCAGACCAGCAACACGATGGCGATGACCAGGATCGTGCCGGAGATGGGCCGGGTGACGAAGATATCGAACCCGCCCTGGTTCATGATGAGGGACTGGCGCATGCTGGCTTCGGCCAGCGGGCCCAGCACGATGGCCAGTACCGCCGGCGCCAGCGGGTAATCGAGCTTGCGCATGAGGTAACCGACGACGCCGAAGATCAACATCAGCCAGACGTCGTGCATGTCCTTGGTCGGCGCGTAGCCGCCGACCACGCACAACACATAGATCACCGGGGCGAGGATGGTGAAGGGCATCCGCAGGACCGCGATGAAGGCGGGGATGAAGGCGATGTTGATCAGAAGCGCGAACAGGTTGGCCGCGTACAGGCTGGCGATCAGGCCCCAGACGAAGTCCTTGTGGTCGACGAACAGGCGCGGACCCGGCTCCAGCCCCCAGATCACCATGCCGCCGAGCAGGATCGCGGTGGTTGGCGAACCGGGAATGCCGAGGGTCAGCATCGGCAGCATGGATCCGGTGCTGGCGGCGTTGTTGGCCGCCTCCGGAGCGACCACGCCCTTGATGTTGCCCCTGCCGAAGGTCTCGGGCTCCCTGTCCATGGTCTTGGCGACGCCGTAGGCCATCAGCGAACCGGGGGTCGCCCCTGCGGCCGGCAGGATTCCCACGAAATAGCCCAGGAAGGATCCCATCAGCATCTGGCGGATGCTGCCTTTGAGCTGCTTGATCGTGTCCAGGATGCGCCGAACGGACACCTCGGCCTTGGAGATCACCATCTTGCCCTTGGATTGTTCGATCACCCAGAGCATCTCGCCGATGCCGTAAATGCCGATGGCCAGCACAAGGAAGTTGATGCCGTGATAGAAGCCGGGCAGATCGAAAAAGATCAGCCGCGGCTGCCCGCTGACGATGTCGAGCCCGACCGTGCTCATCGCCAGTCCGATCATGATGGAGAACAGGGTCTTGGGGATGTCGTCGCTGCCGAGGCCGACGAAGGTGGCGAAGGCCAGGATCATCAGGGTGAACTCTTCCGGCGGGCCGAACTTCAAGGCGACATCGGCAAGCGGCGGCGCGAACAGGGTGAACAGGACGACGGAAATGGTGCCGCCGACGAAGCTGGCGCTGGCCGCGGCGACAAGTGCCCGGTCCGCGTCGCCCTTGAGCGCCATGGGCCGGCCGTCGAAGGTGGTTGCCACGGCGGTCGAGGCGCCGGGAATGCCCAGCATGATGGAGCTGATGGCGCCGCCGTACATGGCGCCGTAATAGAGCGCGCCGAGAAAGATGATGGCGCCGGTGGGCGGCACCAGGAAGGTCAGCGGCAGCAGAATGGCGACGCCGTTGACCGAGCCCAACCCCGGCATTGCCCCGATGAACAGGCCGGCGACGCAGCCCGCCACCACCAGAAGCAAATTCTGCCACTGCAAGGCGACGGCGAAACCCTCGATGAGAAGGTTGAAGACTTCGATCATGATCCGCGATCCAAGCTGGCGCCCTGTTGCCTTATGCCGCGTCGGGGTTCGCGCAGGGCCGGTGCGCTCCGGCCCCCGCGGGATTGATCAGAGAAAGATGTCATAGAGCGGGTAGTAGATAAGCTCGTTGAGGAAATGCTTGCCTGCGAGCCCCTTGGGAAGCTCGATCTTCAGGCCGATCTCGAAAAAGAAGAAGGTCACCACCGGCGTCAACAGCCCGACGCCGCCGGTCAACGGCCACGCGTGGTGGCCGATCCAACGCAGGTAAAAGATCAGATAGAGCGGCACGGAAACGTAAACGCCCAAGATGTGGATCAGGCCGATCATCACCGTCAGGGACCCCGCGCCGATCAGGAACAGTTGCAGCGAACGACGGTCCATATAGGCTTCGGTGGATTGCGACGGCGGGCTCAGCCGCCGGGCCCAGCGCACGATGATCCAGGCGCAGCACAGCAGCATGCCGGCCCCGAGCCAGAACGGGAACGCCCCGCCGCCTGGACCCGATCCTTTGATCCAGCCGACGGGGAGTTCCGCGCTCTTCCACATCAGATAAGCGGAGAAACACGCCATGACGACGGCCATGATCAATTCCGCCAGACGCATGGCGGTTCCCCCCGTTCCGCGTACCCGATGCAGGCTAAAAAGGACTACTTGATTTCGCCAAGGTCCTTCAGCAGCTTGCGGTGCACTTCGCGTTCCTTGACGAAATACGCCGTCAGCTCATTGCCGGTCAGCCAACCGGGCACCAGCCCCTTCTTGGTGAGGTAGGACTGCCACTCCTTGGACTTATAGACCTTGTCGAAGACCGAGACGTAGAAGTCCTGGGCGTCTTTGGGGATCCCCGGAGGCGCGATCACCGACCGCTGCATGTAATAGACCATGTCGGTTCCGTGGCCGAGTTCTTCGAAGGTCGGGATGCTGCCCCACTTGCCCTTCAACTTGCCCTTGGGCGTGAAGCTCGCCAGCGGGATCGATTTCTTGGCATCCCAGAAGCCGGCCTGCTCGGACGGGTTGTTGACGGTCGAATTGATGTGCTTGCCGATCAACTGCTTGGCAACGGTTCCGCCCCCCTTGAAGGGAACATAAGTCATCTTGAGGCCGAACTTCTTCTCCAGCAGGGCGGTGACCAGGGAATCTTCCTGGCCCTTGCCGGTGCCGCCCATCTTCCAGCCGGCGGCCCCCGCTTTCTTCACCGCGGCGATGTAGTCCTTGACGGACTTGATGCCGCTGTCGGTCGTAACCCAAAGCTGGAAGGTGTCTTCCGCCAGCCGGGCGATCGGCGTGAATTTGGAGATGTCGACCCCGATGCCGGGATTGCGCAGCGGCGTCGTATAGAGGCTGTTCAGCGTCGCCAGGATGATGTGGGGATTGCCCGCATTGTCCTTCAGATACCTGAGCGCCTCGGCGCCGGAGCCGCCGCCCTTGTTGTTGGGGATGAAGGGTTTCGGGGAAAATTTGTGCTTTTCGATAATGCCTTGGATAAAGCGGGCCAGCCTGTCGGCCCCGCCGCCCTTACCGGCCATGATCACGAATTCAACCGGTTTTCTCGGTTTCCATGCCGCGGCGGCATCGGTCGATTGGACAAAGCTTCCCACACCGAACGCGAATGCGGCTCCGAGCGCGAGCGCGCCCATTCCGATTACTTTTTTCATAAGAGATTCTCCCAGTTCACCATGGACGTGACACTGCCATGAAACGAACCTGCCAAGGTTCTATCTGGGCCCCCTGTCAGGAGCATGTGACCCATTTGGGCTCGTTTCACCGTCGTTGTTACGCGGTACGAATTGATGAGCTACGCCAGGCTACATTTGTATCTGGTATACCACGTAAAATCGCCGCGTCCTAGATGTGACGTGACAGGGACACGACGAAATGATTGCGGCCCGCGATATGGGGCGTGGTCTTAGGGGGCGATGCGCTCCCAGACCACGTCGAGTTCGACATCGGCATCGGCCAAAAGGTTCATGACCGGGCAGCGCATCTCCACGTTCTTGCGCAGCTTTTCGATCCGCTCAAGCGGTTCATCCGTCTTCAGAAGGACCTTGAACTGAACCTTCTGGAAATGCGGGCGGACGCCCCGCACCCCGCGTGACCCCCTCGCATCGACCCAGCCGTCGCATTCGAAATCCACGCCGGTGTACTTGAAGTTCATGACCTTGGCGCAGCGATTGATGATCACTCCCTCGCATCCGGTCAGCGCGCAGAGCACGGTTTCCAGCGGCGAAGGCGCGATGTTGGTGCCGGTCTTTTCGTCGGTGACGACGGTGAAATCCCTCACCCTGGACACCGTCTTCGGTTCCGCGGCGTTGGTTCCCCTGATTTCCCGCACGCCCAAGAGGGACTTGTTGGGATCCACATCGGGCGGTAGGAAATCGCCCTCATCGGCTTCGGTCATCGTTCGGTCCTCTCTGTTGATCGCCTGTGTCCCTCAGCCGCCGGTCCGCGGATCCTCGCCCGCTGTTCAGGGGATTGATACCGCCATTACGGTGGCGGGGCTCCCCGCTCCGGAGACCTTTCGCCGGGCA
>JAHEKA010000394.1 GCA_024638585.1 Rhodospirillales bacterium | reverse complement strand
CCGATCTTGCCGGCCTTGGCGGACTTCCGCAGGCCCTTGCGGGTCTTGCTGATGTTCTTCATCAAGGAAGAACGCTTTTTCAATGTCGCGGCCAAATTGGACTGGGCCACAGAGACGGAATATCCATCCGACGTCTTGACATCGGCTCGGCTGACGCCGGTTGCCGCCAGTGTCCCCCCAATCATGGCCACTGCAGCGATCGATGGAATCAAGAACTTGAATTTCATGCAAACCTCCCGGTTCTAGCGCCGGCTCGCGCATCACCATGATTGCGCAAATCCGGCAAGGTCCCAGGCATTCCCCCTAAATCAAATTCCCACTTCAACCCGGCACGAAAAAACCAGGACCAGCGGAAGATGGGACTGCCCTGACGCAATCAGGGCTCAGAAATAGGGCAGGATCAAGGCAAATTGCGCCCCACTGTTTCCTTTGCGGAGCCGGGCCTGTATAACCGCGCCGTCCGATCGCGGGAGGAACGCGGAACATGGCCGACATCAAGTCCGTTTGTGTCTATTGCGGTTCCTCGCTGGGCCACGATCAGCGGCACCGCACGGCCGCCGCGCAGTTCGGTCGAACATTGGCCGAAGCGGGGGTCGAACTGATCTATGGCGGCGGCAATATCGGGCTCATGGGCGTGCTCGCCGACGCGGCCATCGCCGGCGGCGGTCGGGTGACCGGCATCATTCCCGAAGATCTCAAACGGGCCGAGTTGGCCCATGGCGGGCTGAGCGATCTGGTGACCGTCACGTCCATGCATGAACGCAAGCGCCAGATGTTCGAACGGGCGGACGCTTTCGTTGCCCTTCCCGGGGGGCCGGGCACCTTGGACGAGACCATCGAGGTCATCACCTGGCGGCAGCTTCGGCTGCACGGCAAGCCCGTAGTGATCCTGAATGACGGTGACTACTGGCGCCCATTGCTGGACCTGTTCGACCATGCGATCGCTGGCGGGTTCGCACGCGAAAGCTTCCGCCAGCTGTTCCTGGTGGTGGACAGGGTCGAGGAGGTGCTGCCCGCGCTCAGCCAGTATCGCGCGCCCGACCTGCCGGACCGGCCCGATCGGGTGTAATCCCAGCGCACGCCGGGTTGCGCTACCCCGCAGGTCTGATATGTTGCGCGCCGTAATTCCGGGGGGCCGCGGTCTTTCCATCATCGGCATCCAAATGCCCCCTTGCATCGATTCCGGGGAGATACTCGAATGGCCAAAATCAAGGTCGCGAATCCAATCGTCGAACTCGACGGCGACGAAATGACAAGGATTATCTGGCAGTTCATCAAGGATAAGCTGATCCTGCCTTACCTTGACGTCGAGCTGAAATATTACGATCTCGGCATTCAGAAACGCGACGAGACCGACGACCAGATTACGGTCGATGCCGCCAATGCGATCAAGCAATACCGGGTTGGGGTCAAATGCGCGACCATCACCCCGGACGAAGCGCGGGTCGAGGAATTCGGCCTCAAACAGATGTGGCGTTCCCCCAACGGCACGATCCGCAATATCGTCGGCGGCACCATCTTCCGTGAACCGATCATCTGCGAGAATGTCCCCCGGCTGGTGCCTGGCTGGACCCAGCCCATCGTCGTCGGCCGCCACGCCTATGGCGACCAGTACCGCGCCACGGACTTCCTGGTGCCGGGAAAGGGCAAGCTGACGATCAAGTTCGAACCCGAGGACGGCGGCGAGGTGATCGAGCGGGAGGTGTTCGATTTCCCCGGTTCGGGTATCGCCATGAGCATGTACAACCTGGACGATTCGATCCGCGGTTTCGCGGAAAGCAGCTTCAATTACGCCCTGCAAAGGGGCTGGCCGCTCTACCTCTCGACCAAGAACACGATCCTCAAGATCTATGACGGGCGCTTCAAGGACATCTTCGAAGATACCTATGAAACCAAGTTCAAGGACCAGTTCGAGGCCAAGGGGCTGGTCTACGAACACCGCCTGATCGACGATCTCGTCGCGTGTGCGCTGAAATGGAATGGCGGATTCGTCTGGGCCTGCAAGAACTACGACGGCGATGTCCAATCCGATATCGTCGCCCAGGGTTACGGCTCGCTGGGCCTGATGACCTCAGTGCTGATGACGCCTGACGGCCAAACGATCGAATCCGAAGCCGCCCACGGCACCGTCACGCGGCACTACCGCGAGCACCAAAAGGGCAACCCCACCTCGACCAACCCGATCGCCTCGATCTTCGCCTGGACCCGCGGGCTCAAGTATCGCGGCATCTTCGACGACACGCCGGACGTGGTGGCCTTCGCCGAAGCGCTGGAAGAGGTTTGCGTCGAAACCGTCGAATCCGGTTTCATGACCAAAGACCTGGCGCTCCTGATCGGACCGGATCAGGCCTGGATGAACACCACCGAGTTCCTCGACAAGCTGGACGAGAACCTTCAGGCCAAGATGGACTGACGGACGCCGTTCAGATTGCAGACACAAGAAAAGAGGCCCGCAGGGATCCCTGCGGGCCTTCTTTCATCGCGTTGGTGAATATTCCGCTATCGGGGTTCAGCCGGGGGCAGATTCCATTGCCTCTGAGATGGCGGAAAATGCCGCATCCGCCTGAGCGGCATCGGGACCGCCCGCCTGGGCCATGTCCGGCCGGCCGCCGCCGCCCTTGCCGCCGAGCGCCGCCGAGCCGGCCCGTACCAGGGTGACCGCGTCGAACCGTTCGGTCAGGTCCTCGGTGACACCCACAACGATGGATGCCTTGCCGTCCTCCGACGCGCTGATGACGGCGTAGACACCAGGCCCCTGGGTCTTGAGTTCATCGACCATGGGCTTGAGGTCCTTTGCGGGCACACCGTCGAGGCGCCGGGTCACCAGTTTGGCACCCGCCACTTGCCGCCCCTCGTCTACCGTAGCCGCACCATTGCCACCACCACCGCCGAGCGCGACCTGACGGCGCAGTTCGCTGACTTCGCGCTCGAATTTTCGGCGTTCTTCCAGAAGCTGGCTGATTCGGTTCGGCACATCGTCGGGGGCGATCTTGAAAAGGCCGGCGGCCTCGGCCAGAAGCGCCGTGTTGGCGCGGTCGTAATGATCCGCATCGGGGCCGGTCAACGCTTCGATTCGGCGCACGCCCGCCGCCAATGCACTATCTGAAACGATCCTGAAACTGCCGATGTCCCCGGTCCGGCGCACATGGGTGCCGCCGCAGAGCTCGACCGAATAGGGGGTCTGATCGTCCGCTCCCATGGCAACGACGCGAACCTCGTCGCCGTATTTTTCCCCGAACAAGGCCAGGGCGCCTGCCTCCACCGCCTCGTCCGGTGTCATGATCCGGGTCGAAACATCGGCGTTGGCCCGCACCTGGTCGTTGACGTCGTCCTCCACCGCGCGGAGCTCGTCCGGCTCCAGCGCCTTGGGGTGGCTGATATCGAAACGCAGCCGACCCGCCGCAACCAAGGAGCCCTTCTGGGTCACGTGGTCGCCCAACCGTCGGCGCAGCGCCGCGT
>JAHEKA010000393.1 GCA_024638585.1 Rhodospirillales bacterium | reverse complement strand
CATAGAAGACGTCCAGGCCCTGTGGCAGACTAACGAAGAGAGCCTCAAGGCCATTCGCGACGCCCATCCCCATCTCACCGACCAGCACGGGGCCCATTACACCGCCGTCTTCGCAAAGCTGTGTAAGGCACGGGTCAAAGAGATCCTGGCCGGCCGAGAGACGTCTCCCCCAGTTTCGGCCACTTCATCAACGTCTCATGCCAATGGGGCGCGCATCGACAAGTCGGTACTTGCGATCGGAGCGCCCAAGCGGATCCGCGACCGCGAGCATCTTAAGTATGTCTCTAGCCAACCCTGCCTGATCTGCGGGCGGCAGCCCTGCCAGGCCCATCATCTTACCTTCGCCCAGCCCCGGGCTCGGGGCCTCAAGACCAGTGACGAGTGGGTCGTCCCACTCTGCAATTTGCATCACCGTGAGCTTCACGACCGGGGCGATGAACGCGCCTATTGGGAGGGTATGGACATAGATGCAACAGGTTGCGCGAGGGAGCTGTGGCAAGGGCACCGGGCAAACTTTGAAAACGATTGAGATGCGGAAGACAAGTGCATTTATCCCGTTAAGGCGCCGGACGGATAAATCATTCTTGGGTCAAGACGACCCCTTTCCCAAACCATGAATGCACCAAGAAAAAAGAGCAAATAGAGTTCCCGGCTGAACCTCCACATTATGCAGCCAAGCTGTCATGCTCACGAGATTGTGTTTGCCGTTGAATTGATCTTGCGTGCTTCGGTTCGTATCTAAAGCCTCGAGAAAGGTGAATAAGCCTCATGAAAGTACAAACCAAGGGGCCGGTCTTCAGCCCAGTATTAAAACAAGGAAGAGGGACAGAAATGACGAAGCAACTAGTATTGGTGAACTCGAAGCCTAAAAAGGTAGCCGGTCTTGTCACTTCGACCACGGCCGCAGTTTTTCTTGGCTTCGGCGCTGCGGCCGCCGCCGAGCCCAAAGTCATCACCTTGACGCAGGTAGGTTGCCAGTTCGTCGAATCGGAAAACGGCGTCGACCACAACTTCAAGACGGCCAAAGCGGCCGATTGCAAGGCGATTAATGCAAAGACTGGTGACGACCGCCTGGCCAAGGCGACGGTCATCAAGCTCAAGCCGGGCAACTATGTCTTCCGGGTGACCAACAAGAATGTCCCGTACGGGCTGGGATTCTGGCTGCGCGGCAAGGGCCTCGGCCGGGTCACGTTGCCCAGCGTCTCAGGTGGTGGTCTGAACAAGGGGGTGACCAAGGATTACAAGATCACCTTGCAGCCCGGGAATTACCTCTATTCCTGCCCCTTGAACCCGACGCCCGATTACCGGTTGGTGGTGGAAGGATAGCAAGCAGAATGGTGCAGCCTCAGGAGATCCGGATTTCCCGCTATCACTGATCCTGGGCTGCGATGATATCGCGCAGGAATGTTTCGCAGCGCGAAATCTGCTCCAGGGCGAGGAACTCATCCGGCCTATGGGCCTGGGCTATGGAGCCCGGGCCGCAGACGATGGTGGGGATGCCGATCCCCTGGTAGAGTCCGGCCTCGGTCGCGAAACTGATGCATTGCGCGGTATTGGCCCCTGTGAGTTGCAGAGCCAGGGTCAGGAGTTGATCACCGTCCTCAGGCGCGAGCGCGGGGATGTCCGACTGAATCTGGATATCGATACCGCAATTGGGGTCGACGGCCTGCATCTCGGGTAAGAGGGTATCGGCGATATAGATCCGGATTTCGTCCAAAAGGGCACCGGTGCCTTGATCCGGCAAATTGCGGATTTCGAATTCGAACAGGCAGTCTCTTGGGATGATGTTTCGTGCGATGCCGCCCCGCATCTGGCCGGTATGGATGGTGGTGTAGGGGGGATCGAATAGATCGTTGCCGGATTCTTCCGCCATGAGGCGTTTTTGCATGGCCCTCAAGCGAGAGACGATTTCGGCACCGATTTCAACCGCGTTGACGCCTTTGTCGATATAGGCGCTGTGACCTTCCGCGCCGTGGACATGGCAGTCCACCGATAGCTTTCCCTTATGACCGTTGACGACAGCCATGGATGTGGGTTCCCCGACGACACACCAACGCGGGCGAACATCCCAGGATTTCAAGTGCCGGGCCAGCGCCTGCCCGCCGAAGCACCCGGTTTCCTCATCGTAGGTGAAGCCAAGATGTATCGGCCGCTTGATCCGTGATGGATCGATTTCCGGGATGAGGGCAAGAACAACGGCGATGAAGCCCTTCATGTCGCAGGTTCCTCGGCCGTAAAGGCGCCCATGCTGTTCCGAGATCTTGAAGGGATCGGTCGACCAGTCCTGATCGTCAACGGGTACGACATCAGTGTGCCCCGCGAGCAGCAACCCACCGATATCGGACGGCCCGATCGTGGCGGTGAGATCGGCCTTGGTGCCGGTTTCGTCCTTGATCAGTTCCGAGCGGATTCCATAACCGGACAGGTAATTGCCAACGAATTCGATCAGGGCCAGGTTGGAGTTGCGACTGACGGTATCGAAACGCACCAGTTCTTCGATTAGGTTTCGCGAATCGGATGGCGTGCTTGGCGGGGCGGCCATGTCCAACTCCGTTTCTCAGGGCAGGAACTGCTCGCTGAGGATGCGTTCCTCGAGATTGTGTTCAGCGTCAAACAACAAGGTCAGCGTTTTGTCCTGGCTCTCTCTTACGGTGACCGTGGTCACATCGCGCACTTCGGTGAAGTCCGCGACGGCACTCACGGGGCGTTTCAGGGCATCCAGAATCTCAAAAGAGACAACAGCCCGGGCCGGGAGAAGGGCGCCGCGCCATAGCCGCGGCCGAAATGCACTGATCGGGGTCAGAGCAAGTAACTCCGCTCCAAGGGGAATGATGGGGCCATGGGCGGACAGATTGTAGGCGGTGCTTCCTGCCGGGGTAGACACCAACACACCATCGCAGATCATCTCATCAATGCGTGTCACATTGTCGACCTTGATTCGGATCTTTGCCGCTTGGCCGGTCTCCCGCAAAAGGGAAACTTCATTGATTGCAAGGGCGGTCCGGGTATCTCCTTCCGCCGTTTTGGCTTCCATTTGAAGGGGGCGAAGTAGGACCGCAGCGGCGGAGTCGAGCCGCTCCTGCAGTCCAGAGGGATCGTATTGATTCATCAGGAAACCCACAGAGCCCCGGTTCATGCCGAAGACTGGCGTGTTACGGTCGAAATTGCCGTGCAGGGTTTCGAGCATGAAGCCATCGCCGCCGAGGGCAACGATTACATCCGCATCTTCGATCGGGTTGTTGCCGTATTTCGCCGTCAATCCCTCCAACGCTTCCTGGGCCTGGGGCGAACTTGCGGCAGTAAAGGCCAATCGATCGAACGTCATTGTGGTGAGATCCTGAGGGGCGGGGTAGTTGCGCCGCGAATTATAGCCGAGACCGGCACCCTTGGCACCACCGCACGGGTTCAAAGATGATGTGGGGCGCCTAATGCGCTGCCGCGAATTGGAGGGTTACAGAGTCAG
>JAHEKA010000392.1 GCA_024638585.1 Rhodospirillales bacterium | reverse complement strand
TCCAACTGGCCGGCAACATCAAGCGCGGCGGTCTGATCGAGCTTCCCTTCGGCCATACCTTGCGCGAACTGATGGAGGATTTCGGCGGCGGCACGCTCAGCGGCCGGCCGATCCGCGCGGTACAGGTGGGCGGGCCCTTGGGGGCCTACCTGCCGGAAAGCCAGTTCGATCTGCCGCTGGATTACGAAGCCTTTGCGGCCCAGGGGGCGATGGTTGGACATGGCGGCATCACCGTGTTCGACGATACCGTCGACATGGCCGAACAGGCGCGCTTCGCCATGGAATTCTGTGCCATCGAATCCTGCGGCAAGTGTACGCCGTGCCGCATCGGCTCGACCCGTGGGGTCGAGGTGATCGAACGGATCAAGGCCGGCATCGAAGCGGAAAAGAACCTCGACCTGTTGGACGACCTTTGCGAGACCCTGAAGGATGGATCGCTGTGCGCGCTGGGCGGATTGACGCCGATGCCGGTGCAGAGCGCGGTCCGTCATTTCCCGGAGGATTTCGGCCCCTCGGCCGGGTCCGCTGCCGCGTGAGTGGAAAAGGAGAGTTCCCGTGACACTCATCAAGGAAACTGATTTCGGTACCCCCAAGCGGGCGAATGACAGCGAGGTGACGCTGGAGATCGACGGTCAGCCCGTGACCGTGACGGCCGGCACATCCGTCATGCGGGCCGCGGCCGAGCTCGGCATCCAGGTGCCCAAGCTGTGCGCCACGGATTCCCTTGAGCCTTTCGGCTCCTGCCGCCTGTGCCTCGTGGAAATCGAAGGCGTGCGCGGGACGCCGTCGTCCTGCACCACGCCGGTGCGCGACGGCATGAAGGTCACGACCCAGAACGATCGTCTGGCGCGCGTCCGGCGCGGGGTCATGGAGCTCTATATCTCCGATCATCCGCTCGATTGCCTGACTTGCGCTGCCAATGGTGATTGCGAGTTGCAGGACATGGCGGGCGCCGTCGGCCTGCGCGAAGTGCGCTACGGCTATGACGGCGAAAATCATCTGGACGCGGTGAAGGACGAGACCAACCCTTATTTCACCTTCGATCCGTCCAAATGCATCGTCTGTTCGCGCTGTGTCCGCGCCTGCCAGGAAACCCAGGGCACGTTTGCCCTGACCATCGAGGGACGCGGGTTCGAGTCCAAGGTTTCGGCCAGCGCGGGCGAGGACTTCATCGGCTCCGAATGCGTTTCCTGCGGCGCCTGCGTCCAGGCCTGTCCGACGGCGACGTTGATGGAAAAGTCGGTGATCGACCATGGCCAGGCCGAGCATTCGGTGCTGACCACCTGCGCCTATTGCGGGGTCGGCTGCTCCTTCAAGGCGGAGATGCAGGGCGACAAGGTGGTGCGCATGGTCCCCTACAAGGACGGCGGCGCCAACGAGGGCCATTCCTGCGTCAAGGGCCGCTTTGCCTGGGGCTATGCGACCCATAAGGACCGGGTCAAATCACCCATGATCCGAGACAAGATCACCGATCCGTGGCGTCCGGTGGGCTGGGACGAGGCGATCGAATTTTCCGCCAAGCGGCTCAAGCAGATCCAGGAGAAACATGGTACCGGCGCGATTGGCGGCATCACGTCTTCGCGTTGCACCAACGAAGAGGTGTTCGTGGTGCAGAAGATGGTCCGCACCGCTTTCCACAACAACAATGTCGATACCTGCGCGCGGGTGTGCCATTCACCCACCGGCTACGGCCTCAAGCAGACCTTCGGGACTTCGGCCGGCACCCAGGACTTCCGCTCGGTCGAGGAATCGGACGTCATCATCATCATCGGCGCCAACCCGACCGACGCCCACCCGGTGTTCGCCTCGCGCATGAAGCGGCGGTTGCGCCAGGGCGCCAAGCTGATCATCGTCGACCCAAGGCGGATCGATATGGTCGAGACCCCCCATGTCCGGGCCTCCCATCACCTGCAGCTCAAACCCGGGACCAACGTCGCCGTGATCAACGCCCTGGCCCATGTGGTCGTCACCGAAGGCCTGGTGGATCGGGACTACGTCAATGAACGTTGTGAGGCGGAGGATTTCGAAGGCTGGACAAACTTCATCTCACAAGAGAAGAACTCGCCAGAAGCCCTTGAAGAAATTACCGGTGTGCCGGCTGAAGAGATCCGCGCTGCGGCCCGGCTTTACGCCACCGGCGGCAACGGCGCGATCTATTACGGGCTCGGCGTGACCGAACACAGCCAGGGTTCCACCATGGTCATGGGGATGGCCAATTTGGCCATGGCGACCGGCAATATCGGCCGCGTCGGCGTCGGCCTCAACCCGCTGCGCGGACAGAACAACGTGCAAGGGGCCTGCGACATGGGGTCGTTCCCTCATGAGTTCCCCGGCTACCGACATGTTTCCGACACCAACGTGCGTCAGCTGTTCGAAGACTCCTGGCACCTTGAGTTGGAAAAGGAACCCGGTCTGCGCATCCCCAACATGGTTAATGCCGCTATCGAAGGCACCTTCAAGGGGATCTACATCCAGGGCGAGGATATCGCCCAATCGGACCCCAATACCAAGCATGTGACCGAGGGCCTCGAGGCCATGGAGCTGGTCATCGTCCATGACCTGTTCCTCAACGAGACCGCGGCCTTTGCCCATGTCTTCCTGCCCGGCACCTCGTTCCTGGAGAAGGATGGTACCTTCACCAATGCCGAGCGGCGCATCAACCGGGTGCGCCCGGTGATGAAGCCGATCCATGGGCTGACGGAATGGGAGACCGTGTGCCGGCTGGCGACTGCCATGGGCTATCCCATGAGCTACGATTCGGCTTCGGAGATCATGGACGAGATCGCCCGGATGACCCCCACCTTCACCGGCGTCTCGTTTGACAAGCTCGACCGGCTGGGTTCGGTGCAATGGCCATGCAATGACGCGGCGCCGGAAGGCACGCCGATCATGCATATCGATAAATTCGTACGCGGCAAGGGACGGTTCATGCTGACCGAGTTCGTGCCGACGCCGGAGCGGGCCAATCGCTCCTTCCCCTTGATTCTGACCACTGGGCGCATCCTGAGCCAGTACAACGTGGGCGCCCAGACCCGGCGGACCGAGAATTCGCGCTGGCACGACAAGGACGTGATCGAGATCCATCCCCATGACGCCGAGGTGCGCGGCGTGGAAGAGGGCGATCTGGTGTCGATCACCAGCCGGATCGGCGCCACTACCCTTCATGCCCATGTGACCGACCGGGTGCCGCCGGGCGTCGTCTACACCACCTTCCATCATCCGGTGTCGGGCGCCAACGTGATCACCACCGAGTATTCCGACTGGGCCACCAATTGCCCCGAATACAAGGTGACCGCGGTTCAGGTTGTGCGCTCCAACCGCCAATCGGACTGGCAAGACGACTGGGCCGAGCGCGAGACCGCGCAGAAACGCATCGCGGCGGAGCCCGCGGAATAGGAGGGCGGCTCATGGCAGGCCCATCGGACAAAGCGTCAGGCGCGATGCCCTCCCATCCCGGGTCCGTGCCGGT
>JAHEKA010000391.1 GCA_024638585.1 Rhodospirillales bacterium | reverse complement strand
AGATGGACGATCACCTCGGTATCGGTGTCGCTCTCAAACGTGTGGCCTTCGGCGCAAAGCCCCTGCTTCAGTTGCTGGAAGTTTTCGATGATTCCATTATGGACCACCGCCACCGTCGCATTGGCATGGGGGTGGGCGTTGGCCTCGCTGGGCCGCCCATGGGTGGCCCAGCGGGTATGGCCGATGCCGGTGGTGCCACTCAGCGGCTCGGCGTCCAAGGCCGCCTCGAGCCCGACAATCTTGCCTTCCGCCCGGCGGCGCTCGATCCGCCCCGTCACCAGGGTGGCGATGCCCGCCGAATCGTAGCCCCGGTACTCAAGCCGTTTGAGACCTTCCACCAGCTTCGGCACGGCAGGCGCCGTCCCGATGATTCCAATGATGCCGCACATCGGGGACTTAGCCTTTTCCGCCCGATACCTTGGGCGCGGCGGTGCGGCCCTTGCGGGCCCGATACCTGGCGGCGCCCCCCGGCGCCACCTTTTCCGTACCGCGCACCACCGCCAACGCATCGCCCGGAACGTCGCCCGTGATCACGGACCCGGCGCCGATCACGGCCCCGTCGCCGATCACGACCGGCGCCACCAGCGCCGTGTTGGAACCGATGAACGTGCCCGATCCGATGTCGGTATGGTGCTTGTCAAAGCCGTCATAATTGCAGGTGATGGTCCCCGCTCCGATATTGGTGTCGGCTCCCACCCGGGCATCGCCGACATAGCTCAGGTGGTTGACCTTGGCGCCCTCCTCGATGACGGCGGCCTTGATTTCCACGAAATTGCCGATATGCACGTCGCGGCCGATCTCCGCCCCCGGCCTGAGCCGTGCGAACGGGCCGATGATCGCGCCACTTTGGATTCGCGCGCCTTCGATATGGCAGTACGGCCTGATCTCCACCTCGTCGTCGACGCTGACGCCGGGACCGAACCAAACATGAGGCCCGACCACCACGTCACGGCCGAGCTCGGTGTCGAAGGTGAAATAGACGGTCGCCGGGTCGATCAGGGTCGCCCCCGCCGCCATGGCGGTATCGCGCAGGCGGGTCTGCATGGCCGCCTCGGCGCGGGCCAGTTCGGCCCTTGTGTTGACACCGATCAGGATGGCGCTGTCCGCCTCTGCCGCGAGGCAGGGAATACCTTCGGCCCGGGCCAACGCAACCACGTCGGTGAGATACAGTTCCCCTTTCGCGTTGTCAGGGGTGAGACGGCCGATCAAGCCGGCCAAAAGGTCACCGCTGGAGGCCGCCATCAAACCCGAATTGCACAGCGTGATCGCTTTTTCTTCCGCGGTGGCATCCGCCGCCTCAACGATGCTTGCAAGCCCGCCGGCATCGTCCAGGACCAGCCGGCCATAGCCATGCTCGCCCTCGAGATGGAACCCCAAGACCGCAATTCCCTCACCCTCGGCCGGCAGGGCATCCAGCGTGCGGCGCAAAACCTCACCGGTGACCAGCGGCATGTCGCCATAGGCGATCACCACCGGCCCATCGAAGGGACCGAGGGCGGCCAGGGCCGCGCCGACCGCGTCTCCGGTGCCGCGGGGCACGGCTTGAATGCAGGTTTCAGCGGGAGCGACGGCGGCACGGACCGCATCATGTGCCGGCGCGGTCACCACCATCACACGGGCCGGGGCAAGATCAGCGCCTGCGGCAATTACATGGCCGATCATGGGCCGCCCACAGACCGTGTTGAGCACCTTGGGCCGATCCGATTTCATGCGGGTACCATCACCCGCCGCGAGTATGATAAGTGCTGGTGCTTGTTTCACGATCATTCCGGATCAGGCACCGGGCCAAATTGCGTTACTCTTGCCGCCCGGGGGCAGCTGCCTCGGTCGTGCTGGGCATAGATTGCCACGAACAGAAGTCCCGCCCAAATCAATAATTATTTCCATCGTTTACAATGCAATTTAATTTATCCGCCATACTGCTCGACCTCGACGGAACCCTTGTGGACAGCGCGCCGGAGCTCGCCGCCGCGGTCAACGGGACCTTCGAATCCCTGGGGCGCCCCACCCTCGGCCTTGACCAAGTCCGCGGCATGATCGGCAATGGCCTGCCGGCGCTGACCCAAGCCGCGCTCGCGGCAACCGGAGGGTCCCCCGACGCGGCAACCACCGAAAATATCATCGGCCGGGTCCGGGCCCTTTACGACCGGCAACCCCCGCCAAGGATCTTTGATGATGTCAGGGAAACCTTAACGGATTGGCACCGGGCGGGGATATCCCTGATCATCTGCACCAACAAGCCCGAGGGGTCGGCCCGCCGCTTGGTGGCGGCGCTCGGCCTCGATCGCCTGATCGCCGTTCTCGCCGGCGGCGACAGCTACCCGGTCCGCAAGCCGCATCCGGGCCACCTGTTGCGGCCATTGGAACAGCTGGGTGTGGACCCGAAATGCGCGGTCATGGTCGGCGACAGCCATATCGACGCGGACGCGGCCCGGGATGCGGGAATTCCCTTCATCGCCGTCAGCTACGGCTACGCCAAACAGGGACGAGGTGAGATGGACGCCGTTTGCACCGTCGATCGGTTCGCCGATGTGAGCGGCGCGATCGCTCAACTGGCCGCGGGACGAGGCCTTGCCTTCCCGCCGTCGCCGCCGGTGGTGTAGCGCCAGATCGTCGCCGGCGGGAGGTTGAACGCGGCGAATCCAGTGCGCTCCGATTTCAGGTCCGGGACCGCGTTGCGCAAGGGGCTGAACGGCGAATACGTGAACTGTATCAAATGCCCCTTGGGAGCCAGAACCTGGAACACCGCATCGGCGATCCGGCGGCGGACATCCATGGGAATGCTAAGCAGCGGCAGGCTGGAGACCACCGCCGAAACCCGGCCGCGCCACCGGGGCGGCAGGATTTCGTCCAATTCCGCGGCATTGCCCTGCAGGACCAACGCCTTGGGAAATTTGCCCACCAGAAACGCGTGCATCTCCGGATCCAGCTCCACCAGGATCAAACGATCCTCAGGGATTCCAGCCTTGATCAGCGCCTGGGTGACCGTTCCCGTTCCGGGCCCGAGCTCGACCACCACTTCGCCGGCGCGGAGCACAACCTCCCGGGCCATGCGCCGGGTCAGCCCAGGCGAACTAGGCGCCACCGCGCCGATGCCCTTGGGATCGGAGATCCAGCGGCGCCAAAACAGCCCGAACGAGGTGCCAGGGCTGGTGTTTTCTATCCGATTTGGCGATGAGGGCATGGACGCTTGGTGTGCTTTCACTGCTGGGCGGCGCCGGGCCGGGTCAGCCGTTATCTCTTGGTTTGGGAGGCCGGAACCATCAATGGACGATTGCCGTATTCGGCCTTGCTCAGATAGATGATCATATACCCCATATTGAAGTCCGCCTGAAACTGAATGGGCACCATAGGAAGGCCCCGTTCAAGCCTGCCGAGCCAAACCTGGGGGGGTTCCAGCCGCTCCCCTTCCCAGAACCTCAGCGCCACGCGGTTACGACGGAATCCCGATATCCGTTTCATGGCAAAGGTG
>JAHEKA010000390.1 GCA_024638585.1 Rhodospirillales bacterium | reverse complement strand
GCGCCATCGGCTTGCTCATCCTGGCCGATTTCCTGGCCCGGCTCTGGATAGCGCCGAACAAAGTCCATATGCTCCGGCAGATTTACACCATCGCAGACATCTTTGTGATTTTGTCGCTCCTGCTAGCGCCCATTATTAGCCAAAACTTGGTATTCCTGCGCGTCCTAAGGGCACTTCGCCTGCTTCATTCTTATCATGTACTCCGTGACCTTCGGTCTGATACCCCGTTTTTCCGCCGAAACGAGGAAGTGATACTTAGCGCGGTGAACCTCGGCGTATTCATCTTTTTTATGACTGCTTTGGTGTTCGTGCTTCAATTCGGTGACAATCCCGGGATCAACAACTTCGTTGCCGCACTCTATTTTACGGTTTCTGCGCTTACGACAACCGGATTCGGGGATATCGTCCTAACTGGAGTGGTAGGTCAACTGCTCGCAGTCGTCATCATGGTGTTAGGGGTGGCCTTATTCTTGCGGCTTGCACAAGCTATTTTCCGTCCGCAGAAAGTTGCTTACACCTGTCCGTCTTGCGGTCTGAAGCGGCACGAAGAAGACTCCGTTCACTGCAAGCATTGCGGCGAACCTTTGCAGATCCAGACAGAAGGCAAGGATTAAGCCATTCTCATTGGATTGTCGTTGACCCGCAATTATTAAGGCTCCTCCTAAGTTGGGGGACCTTATTCTTTCCGAGCTTATGTCCGCTTTGGGTCAAAAGGAGACATCAGGTTAACAGGCTTTTGGGGTGCTTCTGCCACCACCCATGGCAAGCCGCCACTTGGGTGATTTATAGTAATTTAAGAATGCTGCAGGCGACCAAGACCGGGGGTACCGGCAACCACCGCCTAAGCCACACCCGGGAGGAACGGATGACCTTGGAAAACTCAACTGCCAATGATGAGATCGCGCTCGCCGATCTACACGACGCGGCCGACGCCATGTCCACCACCTTCGATTACCAAAAACCGCAAGCCTTCGATGCCGCCCGCGCGACGGTCAAGCTGGCCGAGACGGATCTCCTGCGCGCCCGGGTGGTGGTGCTGAAGACGGGCCAGGGCGAGAACAACCTGCACTACCACACGCGGTCCGACAGCTTCTGGATGGTGATTAAGGGCAAGGCGGCATTCTATGGTCCGGGCGACGCGTTGATCGGCGAGTTCGGGCCACTGCAGGGCACGACGACGCCGCGCTACTTCCGCTATTGGTTCAAGAACGCGGGCGAGGAAGATCTTGAGATGCTGCACGTCTTCGCCCATGCCGAACCCGGCAAGGGCCAGAAGACCGGTCGCACCGATGCCGCAGCGCGCAAGGACTACGTGCCGCAATCGGCGGACAGCTTCGACGCGACCCAGAGCTGAGCCCGTCTATTCGGGCAACAGCGGCTCCTTCTCCGGATGCACCTGAATGTTGAAGGTGGCAATGATCCCTGAGGTCCAGGCGTAGTTGCCCATCAGCCAGAGGATATCGACCAGCAGCTTCGGGCCCCACAGGTCGATGGCGCGCTGATAAAGCTCCTTGGGCACCGTCTTGCGGTCCTCCCAGATGCAGCGCCCCAGGCTGATGACCACGTCATGGGCCTCGGGAAGGCCATCGGTGGGCAGGCGGTCGCGCACGATATCGACCGTCGATTTCGGCACGCCGACCTTCAGCGCCGCGGGCTCGTGCGCCGTCCACTCGAACTGGCTGTCGAACGCGCGGCCTGTCACCAGGATGGCGAGCTCGCGCACGTCGTCGGGCATGCCGGATTCGTAGCGCACGTAGCGGCTGACCGGCACCGACAGACGCAACAGTTCGGGACTGTAAAGCCGCACGCAGCCAGGCCCGCGGATACCGGCGTAGGTGCCACCGTCGGGATTGTGAAAATAGTCGTACATCTCCTTGGCGAATCCGGTCAGGTCCTCCCGGTTGGGCACCGGCAGGCGCGAACACGACTCCTTATGAATGTCATCGGGAAATTCACGGTCGCTCATTGTCCTCCCCCTGTTTGGTTGGTTGATTGGCGGTGGCGTACCTAATAGCACCTCCCTATTCGCCAGGCGAACCCGAAGGCCAGGTTCAGTGAAATTGCCAGGGGCCGTGAACGGAGGTAGGCTAATGATTGAATTGCGATAAGGCCGGAAAACGGCCCCTGGCGCGCACCGGCGGACCACTGGGCACGCGCCGTCAAACGGGGGAAACCCCTTAGGAGGAAACGATGGCTTACGACATCATCATCAAGAACGGCACCGTGGTCGACGGTTCCGGTTCACCGGGCTATGCCGCCGATGTCGCGATCAGCGACGGGCGCATCGCAAAAATCGGCGAAATCAACGGCGAAGCCGCCGATGAAACCATCGATGCCGAGGGCCATGTCGTCGCCCCCGGCTTCGTCGACGGCCACACCCATATGGATGCCCAGGTGTTCTGGGATCCGATCGGCACCAATTCCTGCTGGCACGGCGTCACCTCCGTGGTGATGGGCAATTGCGGTTTCTCCCTGGCCCCTTGCGCCGAGCCCGACATGGACCTGGTCATGGACAACCTGCAGATGGCCGAGGACATCTCCGTCGACGCCATGAAGGCGGGCATCCCCTGGTCGTGGGATACCTTCCCGGAATACCTTGACGCGGTGGAAGCCCTGCCTAAGGGCATCAACTATTCGGCCTATGTCGGCCATTCCGCGCTGCGCACCCACGCGATGGGCGAGCGCGCCATGGAAGAAGCCGCGACCGAGGACGACCTCGCCACCATGAAGCGGGAACTCGAGGACTCCATCCGCGCCGGCGCCATTGGGCTGTCGACTTCCCGCGCCCGGGTCCACCGAACCCCCGCGGGCAAGCCGGTCGCCAGCCGCATGGCCGAATGGAGCGAGGTCGAAGAGCTCACTCATGTCATGGGAGACCTCGGCACAGGCATCATGGAATGGTCCCGCGAATCGACGGACCAGGACCCGGAAGCACGCAAGGATGAGCAGAACCGGCTGAAGAAACTCTGCGTCGAGAGCGGTGTGCCCTTCACCTTCGGCTCCTCCTGGTATCACCGCCGTTCCCCCGATGTCTGGCGCAACCAGTTCGACTTCGTCGACGACACCATCGCCGCCGGCGGCAAGATGCTGATCCAGGGCACGGCGACGTGGAACGGCTCGCTGCGCTCCTTCGAGACGGCCACGCCTTACGACATGACTCCGGTGTGGAAGGAGTTCCGCAAGAAACCCCTGGAAGAGCAGGAAAAGGGGCTTCGCGATCCGGAGATGCGGGCCAAGCTGGTCGAAGCGGTCAAGCAACATATCCATAACCCGGACCTGTCGCTGCCCAATTTCTACCAGCGTCCGGTGGATTGGGACTGGGTCTTCCCGCTGACCCAGCCGCTGCCGCCCTTCAAGTCGATCAGCGAGATCGCCAAGGAACGCGGCATCGAGCCCATAGACGCCTTCCTCGACGTGGCGTTGGAACATCACCTCAAGGTCTTTTTCGTCCAGCCGTCGAACAACGAGGACCAGGACTA
>JAHEKA010000389.1 GCA_024638585.1 Rhodospirillales bacterium | reverse complement strand
TGAGACGGGCGGCATCCTCCATCTTCCGGACATGCCGGGTGAGCGCCTTCTTCGCATCCCCATCGATCACCGGGCCGAGGTCGGTGGCGATGTCGGCGGGTTCGCCCACCACCAGCTCGGCCATGGCGCCCGCCAACATCTCCAGGGTGCGGTCGGCCACGTCATCCTGCAGCAGCAGCACCCGTAGCGCCGAACACCGCTGGCCCGCGCTCAGGAAGGCGGAACGCAGGACGTCGGCGACCACCTGTTCGGTGAGCGCAGACGAATCCACCACCATGGCATTCTGGCCACCGGTTTCGGCGATCAGCGGAGCGATCGGTCCGTCCCGGGCGGCCAGGGCCCGGTTGATCAGCGCCGCCGTCTCGGTGGATCCGGTGAAGGCCACGCCGTTGATCCTGGAGTCTTTGGTCAGCGCCGCGCCGACCTCCGCCCCGGAACCCGGCAGCAGGGCGATGGCCTCGGCCGCCACGCCGGAGGCGATCAGGTGCTTGACCGCCCGGGCGGCGACCAGAGGCGTTTGCTCGGCGGGTTTGGCGATCACCCCATTGCCCGCGGCAAGCGCCGCCGTGACCTGGCCCATGAAAATGGCGAGCGGGAAATTCCACGGGCTGATGCAGGCAAAAATCCCGCGCGGCGCGAAGCCGAGCCGGTTCTCCTCTCCCGTGACGCCGGGCAGGAGCATCGGGCCGGCGAAGTCGGCGCGCGCACGAGCCGCATAATAGCGGCAGAAATCCGCTGCCTCGCGGACCTCGGCAATGCCGTCGGCAAGCGTCTTGCCGCCCTCCCGGGCAAGCAGAAGGAGAAACGCCGCAAGGTCAGCCTCCAGCGCATCGGCGGTGCGGTCTAGTGCCGCGGCACGTTCATTCGCGGGGACCGCCGCCCAAGCGGGCGCCCCACGGGTGACGGCGGTGAGCGCCGCGTCCACCTCGGCGGCACCTGCCTCTTGCACGCGGCCTGCCGTCAACGCGAGGTCCGCCGGCGCGTTGACCGCCCGCCATGCGCCCGTCGCCAGGGGCGCGCCCGCCACCAGGGGGGCAGCCTCGAACGCCTCTCCTGCCGCCGCGTCCATGGCCCGGTCGACCGCGCGGACCGCCTTGGGGTCGGCAAGATCAAGGCCCCTGGAATTGGTCCGCTCAGGCGCGAACAGGGCCGCAGGAACCGGAATCCTCGGGTGTGGCACCGGTTCGCCTGCCGCCATCAGCCCCGCCAGCCGCTCGGCCGGGTCGGCGATCAGACGACCCATGGGCGCCGTGTCGTCGCCGATGCGGTTGACGAAGGAGGTGTTTGCACCATTCTCGAGCAGCCTCCGCACCAGGTAGGGCAGCAGGTCCTCGTGGGAGCCGACCGGGGCATAGATGCGCAGCGGATGGCCCCCCTCCTGGGCGCGCGACGCCACCTCCGCCATATGGCCGTAGAGCGCCTCACCCATGCCGTGCAGGCGCTGGAATTCGAACGATCCGGCCCCCAGGCCGCTTTCTCGGGCAAGCTCAATGACGGCGGCAACGGTGTGGGCGTTGTGGGTCGCGAATTGGGGATAAAGATGATCCATGTGGCCGAACAGGCGCCGCGCACAGGCGATATAGGACAGATCGGTCGCCGATTTGCGGGTGTAGACCGGATAGCCGTCAAGCCCCGCCTCCTGGGCGCGTTTGATTTCGGTATCCCAATAGGCGCCTTTGACCAGCCGCACGGACAGCCGGCGCCGGGCCGACCGCGCGCGGGCGGCGAGCCAATCGATGACCGCGGGGGCGCGTTTTTGATAGCCCTGCACCGCAAGGCCCAGCCCGTCCCAGTCAGCGAGGCCGGGCCGATCCATCACCGTCTCCAGAACATCAAGAGTCGGCTCCAGCCGGTCCGCCTCCTCCGCATCGACGGTCAGGCCGATGCCGGCCGCCGCCGCCTGGTCCGCCAGAATGCCCAGCCGGTCGGCCAGCGCCGCCACGACCTTGGGCCCTTGGGCAAAGGTGAAACGCGGATGAAGTGCCGACAGTTTGACCGAAAGGGAATGGGCGGCGGGGACCCCGCCGGTTGCGTCATTGGCGGCGCCGACCGCGGCAAGGGCGCCCTCGTATTTCTCGAAATATCGGCCCGCATCCCGGGCGGTCATCGCCGCCTCGCCCAGCATGTCGAAGGAAAAACGCACGCCGGGGGTGTCCTCGGCCTCCTCCAGGGCCTCCGCGATGGTGCGGCCCATGACGAACTGGCGGCCGATGATCCGCACCGCGCCACGGACGGCTTCGCGGATGAACGGTTCACCGGAGCGGGCCACCAGGCGCTTGAGAAATCCGGTGAAATCCCGCCCGGCACTGCCCAACCGCACCACCTCGCCGGTCAGCATCAACCCCCAGGTGGAGGCGTTGACCAGCAGCGAGTCGCTCATGCCCAGGTGGCGGTCCCATTCGGCGCCGCCGATCTTTTCCTCGATCAGGCGGTCGGCGGTGTCGTCATCGGGGATGCGGAGCAGGGCCTCGGCCAGGCACATCAGGGCCACGCCCTCGCGGCTCGAAAGCCGGTATTCCTGCAGGAAGCTCTCCAGCCCCGGCTCGTCCTTGCGCCGGCGGCGGATGGCGCGGACCAGGCGCCGGGCGGTGCGCTCGATCCGCTTGCGCGCGTCCGCCTCGAACGCGCCCTCGCCCAGAAGCCCGGAGACGGCCCGGCGCTCGTCCATCCGGATGCGCATCCGGATGGCGTCGCGCTGCCGGCCCGCGCGGATATGGCCTGAGGTGATGATCACACCGTGATTATGGCGCAATCGGCCTCACCTGGCGGCGGGAAAATGCAGCGCAATGTCAGAGGAGCCCGAGCTCGCGCAACTCCCGCGCCATGCCTTCAGGCAGGCGCTCGGCGCCCTTGGGCCGGGGCGGCGCGTTGCCGAGGTCGGCCGGCACATCGTTCGGACCCATGTAGCGCCAACCCTGTAGAGCCCGGTGAGCGGTCGGTTCGGTGCGGACGATCTTGGCCTCCAGGCCAATGGCGCAACGCTTGCGCCGCCCTTCCCCCCGGCGGCGTTCTTCCAATGTGACGATGCGCTGGCGGGCGACGATTTCGCCGCGGATGATCCAATACATCGATCCGCCGTCCAGCACGTCGGCCGCGCGGCGCGGAAAATTGCGCGTGAAATGCCACGTCATCGGCCGCTCGCGCTTGGCCCGAAGGTCCGCGCGCCGCGCTTTTTGGACCCGGGCAAGGTGGGCGACGGATTCGATGCCGACGGCCAGCTTCAGGAGATGCAGCGTCACCGGCGGGTCCCCCGGCCGGTCGATTCGAAAAATCCAGGCTCACCCATTCTTTGAAACGACGTTCAGAAGCGCCTGGCGCCCCTCCTTGGCCATAACGTTCAATGCCCGGTCGATGGCTTGAGGAAGATCGTCCGGGTCTTCCACCCGCTCGCCATAGCCGCCGGCGACCTCCACCGCCTTCTCGTAGGCCGTACCCTCCTGGAAATAGGTCAGCGGCTCCCAGTTGCTCTTGGCTGCGGCCCCGTCG
>JAHEKA010000388.1 GCA_024638585.1 Rhodospirillales bacterium | reverse complement strand
ACGAAGGTACCGCCCATTTCCGAGAAATCGGTCTTCTGAGTCTGGGAGGCGCTGGAATCGAGGAACGCGCTCTTGACGTTGCGGACCATGGCGCCGAGGTTGATTCCCTTGATGGCCCCGTCGGTAAACGCCAGCTTTCCGCTGCCAGCCAGCGCCTTGATCATTTCCCGCTGGGTCCGTCCCTTGGTGTTGAGGATCACATTGGCGTTGGCGGTGCCCTCGACCCGGTCCATGTTCATGGCATCGCGCATGAAAGGGTTGGCCTGGAACTTGGTCAGTTCCGACGTCATGGTTACGGTGGGGACGCCGCGGCCACCCCGGGTGGTGACCCTCGCTTTTCCGACACCATTGTAAAGCGCCATCTTGGTCAGGTCCGTCACCAAAGTGCCGTTTTTCAGGTCGACTTTGAGGTTCGATTCACCGATCTTGATCTTGCGGACGATTAGACCGTCGACGGTCAGTTCAAGGGCTGCATTCGCGGCACTGAAACCGGAAAGGTCGATGGGATCGTCGCTCCAGTCTCCGGGGCCCGCCTTGCCCGCGGCCGGTTGCGCCGGCTTGGCGCCGGCCTTTTCCGGCGGGAGGTAGGGATTGAGATCGAGCGTCCCCAGCTTCAGCTTGGCCCGGATCATGGGCTTCTTGCCGCGCTGATCGACCGAGAGGTCGCCGTTCCCCGACATGGCATCGAGACGCAACGTCGCCTTTCGGAAAGCCACCTGCTTGTCCTTCATGTCGAGATCGCCGGCAATCTTGAGCGGGCCCAAACCGGTGCCCGGCGCGTTCAAGGGCGAACCGGCCCAGGCCGCCAGTTTGCGCACCGACGGCACATCGAGCTCCACCCGCCCGGCAATCGCGGCGCCGGAGGTCGCCTTGCCCTTGAACGACAGGTTGACCGGGTTGGATTTCAGGCTGATATCCACATCGGTGGTCTTGCCGGCCATTGCCGCACTGGGATTGGACACCCGAACCGTCAGGGTGAGCTTCTCCTTGTTCCAGGTCACCGCGCCATCGGCTTCCATGGGGCTGGTCAGAGCGGGGAGGGCAACCGTCAGGTTGATGTCCTCCACCTTGTGTTCCACGCCCGTCTTCATGTCGAGATAGCTGATCCGGCCACCCACCAGACGGACATCGCCCAGCTTGATGCCGGCCAGGCCCGGCGCACCGCCGGAACCGGCGGTCCCCGGTTTGGCTGCCGCGGGCTTGCCCTTGGCCGCATCGAACTGCCAGTTGGGCCGGCCCTGCTTGTCCACCTCTAGATTGATCACCGGCTTCTCCGCGACCAGGGCGTCGACCTCGAGGTTGCCCGACAGCAGCGGAAAGACGCCGACGCGGACGGTCAGCTTGTCCAGGCTCATCATGTCTTGGGCCTTGCCACCCTTGGCATTGCCCAGCGACACCTTGCCCGCGACGAATTCGACGCGGGGCAGGATAGAGAGCTTGAAATCCCCGTCGATCTTGGCCTTGCGGCCGGTCGCCCCCTCGATCTGGGTAATGATCTGGCTCTTGTAAACATCCACCGGGATGAACGCGGGAATAATGAAGGCTGCCGCGATCACAATCACCACAAGCACCCCAAGACCGATAAGCAGTTTCTTCATCACAATCTCCAATCGCGGGATCAGCCGACCCGGCATCTCCCTCAGTTTGCCGTTGCTCAGTGGCTGCGGACGGCTCGGCACGATCCCTCCGCCAGCCCGAGAAAACGGCTATTTACCTATGTCGACCCGTGCCGGACGCTTTGTATTCCAACTCCATCCATCCTCATGACAGCCCGGCTTAATCTTCGAACCAGGACCGCCGCCACGGCATGACTTTGATGCGGCGCTGGCCCTCCCGGCAATAGGGTTCCTGCCGGGCCAAGTCCTCGGCCTCGGCCAAGCTGCCGCCGCGAACCATGATGATGCCGCCGGCGACGTCATCTCCGTCCCTGAAGCGTTGGCCATCGCTATCCCGCAGCGAACCGGCGCCCACCAGGCGCCCCTGGTCCTTGAGCTTCTGAATGAAGGTCATGTGCTGATCCACAAGCTCTTTCTCGCTAAGGGCGGTCGCTGGCGGCGCTGCTTCCAGGGTGGAAACGAGGAGATAGAGCTGTTCGACGCGCCGATCATTCATTTTGGTCCTCTGAAGGTTAGGCCAGAACCTTGGCCGCGGCGCTCTCCACGGTCGTTCCCTTGAAGAAAGCCGGATTCACCTCGCCGTGCAGGCGGACGATATTGGTGAACGTGAAGTCCCGGAAATCGTCATCGTCGATCAAACCCTTGTCGACCAGGCCATGGGCCTGGACCAAGGTCTCGGTCATGTCCGGCACATCCCAGTGGGATACATCGGAGGAGAACATGGCGTTGAGGCGTGCCCCTTCGTGGTTCATCCGCTCATCGAACGCGGTGCAAAGGGTCCGGTCGTCGGCCTCGCAGCCGAAGAAGAACTTCGGCACGAACAGATCGTAGATATCCTTTTCCTTCTCGATGCCGCACGCGGCCCAGTCGTCCATGCAATCGTAATCTTCGACGTTGAAGCCGGGACGCGCCCCCATCATACGCTCGTCATGCTCCTTGAAATTGTCGAGATAGGGTGCATAAGCGTCGCCGCCATACTCCTGCACGAGCTCACGCAGCCGGCCGCGGTCGATGCGGGCGGGGTCCAAGTTATCGCGCAACGCCGCCATATTGCGCTTTTCCCAGTGCTCGAACAGGTCGTTGTAAAGCATCACCGCCCAAGCGGTGCCGCCTTCGAGGAATCCGAAGCGCAGTTCGGGGAAGCGTCGCGTGACACCGCCCAGGAACATTGCCTTGCAAGAGGCATCATTGGCGGCGGCGAAGGCCCCGATGTGGTTGTAGACGTAGCTGGAGACCGAGCGCCTGGCGCCCCAGCCCTGGCCGCTGACGTGGCAGGTCGGGGCGACCTTCAATTCGACGCATTTGGCCCATAACGGGTCGTAATCGTGGACGCTGTCGAGCCCCAGAGGATCGATCCACGAGACATAGGGGGAGACCTGCGGCGCCTCCCGCTCGACGATCGGGATGGGACGATAGTTGAGGTTGCTGAGCTGAATCGCCTTGAGGCCCAGGGTATTGATGGAATACTCGAGCTCATCGATCGCTTCCTCCGGCGTCCAGGTCGGAATCATCGCGGCCGGGGTCATGCGGTCCGAATACGCGGAAAAAAGGTCGCGGTTCATCTTGTTGACCGCACGGCAACCGGCCTGCCTGATCTCCTCGTCCCGTGTCGTCCCGAAGAAGAACTGCGAGGAATAGACCACGGCGAAGTCGATGCCCAAGTCGTCGAGGCGCGCGCGGAACAGGTTGGGCAGCATAGCCGTGGCGAGGTCCAGGGTATTCTTGGCCGGCATGGTCCAGAACGGCGGGCGACGGGTCTGCTTGTCGAAGCGCTCCTCCCGTGACTGCTTCTGCCAGCTATCGCCGCCGAAGCGGACCTTCTTGTATCGCTCGACCAGGCTGGTCCCGCCGAACTCCTTCAAATAGTCGAGCAAGATGGGGTGA
>JAHEKA010000387.1 GCA_024638585.1 Rhodospirillales bacterium | reverse complement strand
GTCGTTCGTACAAATCCTATCGGGGGATGGGTTCGGTCGGGGCCATGGCCCGCGGATCGGCCGACCGATATTTCCAGGAAGAGGTCTCGGACACCCTCAAGCTGGTGCCCGAGGGCGTTGAAGGCCGCGTTCCTTACAAGGGCCCGGCGTCGACGGTGATCCATCAGCTGATCGGCGGCCTGGCGTCCGCCATGGGCTATACAGGCAACGCGACAATCGGCGACATGCAGCACAATTGCAGCTTCGTCCGTATCACGGGTGCGGGCCTGCGCGAAAGCCATGTGCATGACATCGACATCACCCGGGAAACGCCGAACTATCGGGGCAAGGACTGATCCGCCCGATGTCTGGTGAGCGTGTTGCGGTTCTGATCTTGGATTTCGGGTCCCAGGTGACCCAGTTGATCGCGCGCCGCGTTCGCGAGCACGGGGTCTATTGTGAAATCGTTCCGTTCAATTCGGCGGCCGAGGCCGTCGCCCGTCTCGATCCCGCGGCCATTATCCTCTCGGGCGGGCCCGCTTCGGTCATCGGCGACGCCGCCCCCAGCGCACCCGATGAAGTCTTCACACTGGGCGTGCCGGTTTTGGGGATCTGCTACGGTCAACAGACAATGGTCGCGCAGCTTGGCGGCCGGGTGGAGAATGCCCAGCATCGGGAATTCGGCCGTGCCTTTATCGATATTGATACCGTCGTGCCCCTGTTCGAGGGCGTCTGGGCCGACGGTGGGCGGGAACAAGTATGGATGAGCCACGGTGACCGGGTGATCGCCCTGCCCGAGGGGTTCGAAGCCGTTGCCCACACCGATGGCGCGCCATTCGCGGCCATCGCCGACCGTGCGCGCAGTTTCTACGGGGTGCAATTCCACCCGGAGGTGATCCACACGCCGGACGGGGCAAAACTGATCGGTAATTTCCTGTTCCGAGTGGCAGGCCTGAAGGGCGATTGGACCATGAGCACCTTCAGGGAGCGGGCCATCGCTGCGGTGCGCCAGCAGGTTGGCGACGGGCGCGTCATTTGCGGCGTGTCCGGCGGCGTCGATTCCTCCGTGGCGGCGGTTCTCATCCACGAGGCGATCGGCGATCAGTTGCAGGGCGTGTTCGTCGATACCGGTCTCCTGCGCGCCGGCGAGGCGGAGGAAGTCCTCACGGTGTTCCGCGACAACTACAACATCCCGCTGATCCACAACGATGCGACGGATCTGTTCTTGGACAAACTCGCCGGCGTCACCGACCCGGAGGCCAAGCGCAAGATCATCGGCGCGACCTTCATCGACGTCTTCCAGGTAGAGGCGGAAAAGGCCGGTGGGGCTGATTTCCTGGCTCAGGGGACGCTTTATCCCGATGTCATCGAGTCGGTGTCCTTTACCGGCGGACCCAGCGCCACCATCAAGTCGCACCACAATGTCGGCGGCCTGCCGGAGCGCATGAACATGGCCTTGGTGGAGCCGCTGCGCGAGCTTTTCAAGGACGAGGTGCGCGAATTGGGCCGCGAGCTGGGCCTGCCGGATCATATGGTCGGACGCCACCCGTTCCCCGGCCCCGGCCTCGCCATTCGGGTGCCCGGGGAAATCACTGCCGCCAAGCTCGATATCCTGCGTCAGGCCGATGCGATCTACCTTGATGAGATCCGAAACGCCGGACTCTACGATGCCATCTGGCAGGCGTTTGCGGTGCTGTTGCCGGTGCGCACGGTCGGTGTCATGGGGGATGAGCGCTCCTATGACTTCGCGCTCGCGCTTCGCGCGGTGACGTCGACCGACGGCATGACCGCCGATTATTATCCCTTCGACCACGAATTTCTCGGCCGTACCGCCAACCGGATCATCAATGAGGTTCGGGGTGTCAATCGGGTGGTCTATGACGTAACGTCAAAGCCGCCGGGCACCATCGAGTGGGAATAAAGGGCCACCGGCAGGACAACAAAGGACAGCGATATGAGCGATCAAGTGCAAGCTTCACATATTCTTCTGATGTATGAGGGCTCCGCCCGTTCCACGGCGACCCGCACCAAGGAAGAGGCCCAGGCGCAGATTCAGGCCTTGGCTGACGAGGTCGCTAACGGGGGCGATTTCGGGCAATTGGCGGCGGAGAATTCCGATTGCCCTTCGGGCCGTCAGGGTGGCGATCTCGGGACCTTTGGGCGCGGCCAGATGGTCGGCGCTTTTGAGGACGCGGCATTTGGTCTGGAGGTTGGTGAAACCTCAGGCGTGGTGGAAACCGATTTCGGCTACCATTTGATTCAGCGCACCGGCTAGGCGCAGACTATTGAAAGGTCCTGCGGCGTTGCCGCGGTCAGGGCGAGACAAGCTTCAGGTTGCGTTCGAAGACCGCAAGCGCGCCCGAGAGCGTATCGGATTGGGAGATTTTCGAGCTGCCCTGGAGCACCGAATAGCGCGGTGCCCGCTCCGAAGTGCGCCGGCTCTTGATGACGGTGAAAAGCGGCTGCGCCCGGGCGTGAGAAAAGATGGAAAACTGTGCAACGCCGCCTTCGTGATCGAGGGCATAGGCTTTCCAGTCGCCGGCGATGACCCGCTGAGAATACAGCGACAGCAACTGGTTCAATTCGGGGCGGGTAAAGCAGAAAACATGCTTCCTACGCTTGTAGTGGGCAAGGCGGTAAACGTTGGACATCTCTAGCGGTGATTCTCCAGACGACAGCGGATCCTAAAGCCATGCCTTCAAAGCAGGTTTTCAGATGAAACATTGTTGTCCATTTTTGCTTCGGCGTCTAGGTTCGTGGCGCTCGCGCAATGGGGTCTGTTAACCATCCCTGAGGGTGTTTTTCGCTTGCCGCGGCGGACGTAGGGGCGCGATTGCAAGCTTTGATCGGGCCGGTTATGGTAGCGCCCCAAACGCAAGGTTTCGGTGCCTATGGACCAGTTTATAGAAGAAGTTGATGAGGAACTAAAACGCGAGCGCTACATGGATCTGTGGCGCAAGTACGGCACGTATATGGTCGCTGCCGTGCTTTTGGTCGTGATTGCCGTGGCCGGAACGGTGGGGTGGCGGCAGTACCAGTCCAATCAGCGGACGCAAGCCGGCCTGACCTTTCTGGAGGCCCAGCGTCTGACCGAACAGGGAAAGAAGGCGGAGGCCCTTGCCGCATTCGGGAGTCTGGGGAAAACAGGGACCGGGGGATATCGCGAACTCTCAAGATTCAGGGAAGCCGCGGCGCTCGCCGGGCAAGGGAACGAGGCCGCAGCGGCCGGTATCTACGATTCAATCGCAACGGATCAGGGCGCCGACAAGCTGTTTCGCGATCTTGCACTCGTGCTCTATGCGCTGAACGTGGCGGATCGGGCCGAGCCGAAAGGATTGATCGATCGGCTTAAGCCACTCACGGCAGAGTCCGAGCCTTGGCGTTACTCTGCCCTTGAGATCACGGCACTTCTCCACCGCCGGCGCGGGGACGACGCGGCCGCAAAGGAGATCTACCGCAAGTTGGCGGATGATGATAATGCGCCGGGCAAGCTGCGGACCCGGGCGGCCGAATTCTTGGCCGTGATCGGAAACTGATTGGACCATGCGATGAAA
>JAHEKA010000386.1 GCA_024638585.1 Rhodospirillales bacterium | reverse complement strand
TATCCGTTACGCACAAGGCGCCGATTTGCCGCCGCCATTGGCGGGCCGGGGATGGCAGGCTTTTGACCGTCAGGCATGTCAGAGCAGCACAAAGTCGTTCTGATCGAGGGTTTCGACGCCGACGCCGATCAAGGTGATCGACTGGTCCGGTGCAAGAGCCACCGTGGTCTCTGATGCATCTCCGAAGATATCGATGTCCTTGAAATCGGAAATCACATCGAAACCGTGCAATTCAATCACATCGCGACGTCCGAAATCGGAGATCACGTCGTCGCCGGCCTCGCCGGCGGTGAAAATGAAGACATCACGACCGCGCCCGCCTTCCAGAAGGTCGTCGCCCGCGCCCCCTGCCAGCCTGTCGCGGCCCCAACCGCCGATCAGCTGGTCATCGCCGGCGTTCCCGATCAACAGGTCGCGGCCCCCCTGGCCAAGCAGCAAATCACTGCCGTCGGAGCCGATGAGGTCGTTGCCCTGGCGGTCCCCGCCGATGCGATCGTGGGCCATGAAGACGTCATCCTGGATATCGCGGATGTCGGTATTGCGCTCGATAATGTCGGACAGCTTGGTCGACCAAAGCGCATCGACCTCTGCGTCCGGCAGCCCGCCGGCCTCGCTCCAAAAAGGATCGCCGTCGCGCAGACGCAGGAACTGATCGGTGATGACGAGCGCGAACAATTCCCCCAACATGCCGCCATCAACGTGATCTTCGGCCAAGCCGCCGATCCACGCGTCGATCAGGTCGACGCTGCCGTAGAGCGCCTCCAGCTCCGCCGCGAGCACCGGGTCGGACGTGACGTCGGAGAAGGACTCGGCCCGTGCCAGGCCCAGGCTCTCACGCAGGTCGTTATAGGACGATACCCCGAGATCCCTGCCACGCTGGATGTTAAGTGCCGCGAGGTCGAGACCGGGACCGTCCGGACCCGCGAAAAGAAAGGACCGCACATCTTCCACGATCTGGGTGTCCACTTCCTGGGACATGCTGTCGGCGAGCCCCCGGAAGATCGCCTCGATCCCACCATTGGCAAGCTCGCCGGGAGTGAAGAACGCGTCCGAGAGGGAAAGGTTTCCAGCGTTGATCGTCTCCCCGCTCTCATCCAGCCGCTCGAGGGTCGAGCTGAGCAGGCTGTGGCCGAAGCGAAAGGCCGCGGTGGAGAACTCGATGGAGATGCCGGGATTCACGGCGGGGTCATAGCCCTGATAGTCGGGGATGGCCTCCTTGCCGACCAGGATCGGCAGGAACTCGTTGAAGGTGATGGCTTGGATTTCCGCCTCCACACGGTTGCGTGCCGCCGCATAAAGCTCATCATCGCTGAGCGAGGGATCCTGGTCGGACAATCGGTCCACCCATCTGTTGTGCTCGCGGACGAAAAGGGTGTGGAGCGCGGTCAGCGCCACGTTCTCCGCGGCCCGAACGTCCCCCGCCAACACGCCGCCCCCGGCGGCAAGCAGCAAACCGTCCTCACCGATCAGAAGCTTGCCCCCCGCCCCGCGCAGCGCCTGGGCGGTTTCCTCATCCGATCCGTAGACCATGGAGGCATCTATGAACGCCGTGATTTCGTTGCTGTATTGGCGTGGGGTCGTGTCGCCGGTGCCGTCGATGGGATCCACCCTTGAAAACTCGATTTCGCTGCCGTCGGGGAAAACCGGATCGCCCCCCACCATAATGATGTGTGCGGTTTCCGTGGTTCCCGCTTGCGTCAAATCAAGGTCGTGATCGATAAACTGGCCCCAGGCAAAAAGAAAACCGCTGGCGCCGGACGCGTTTGGCGCCTCGCCCTCCTGGACGGAAACCGCATTGCTGATTGTGCGTGGATTGGGAAGGCTGTCCCCCCACATTACGCCGATCCCGTCGGCGAAGCTGGGGTCGGCCAGACGGAGAAGCGTCTGGCCCGCGGCACCGAATTCCGCATTTTCGGTGTTGGACCCGGATCCGTCGACCGGCCGGACCGGGCCTACTGCGACTTCGGGTTCGTCATCATGATGGGGCCGGCCATGCCGGAACCCATCGAAGTGTTTCCACCAGTTTTCCCGATGCTCCTCTCGGTCGTCATCTCTTCCACGTTTGCCACTCGGACGCCATTCAAATCCAAACCTTCCGCTTACACGCATAAACACCTCCAGGAAAACAACGCGTCACGCATTAATGTGTAATTTTTTTACTTCTTATCGACATAGACAGCGCCGCATCGGTTTTTATTCCGCGGGCCGGAAGCATGAAGGGGAAGGTCCCGCGGCGCCGTCCTGGCGCCCCGCACGGGCTTTTGACGGCTGTTCGGGATCGCGCTATCCGATCCATGAAGGGCTCGTCGAGACACGAATTCGCACCAGAGTGAGCATGGCCGGGGCGCGGGCACAGGCCGGCCATCGGGAACACTCAATCCCAGACGGAGAAATGATTGCTGATGCCTGGGGGAATGGTGGGCGCGGCTGGGATTGAACCAGCGACCCCTACGATGTCAACGTAGTGCTCTCCCGCTGAGCTACGCGCCCGTCCACCGGTGGTCCGGCCTCATCTGACCGGGTGGGGTTTATAGCGCATCGCGCGGGCCCGGCCAAGGCCCCGCTGCCCCTTTAGGACCAGCCCCCGGGGATCGCGCCCGCGCATCGGCAAAAGCGCCACGGTCGGATTGCGCCCCGCGCGGATGCCGACGGTCAAGGCACGGCCGGGGGGATGGGAACATCTCGTCAGAAGGGACGCCGCGGGCCACTAGAACGAAATCGGGGTCGCCGATTTGGTGTCTATCTCCAAGACCTTAAGAATCTTCTTGGCTTGTCCGTGTCCCTGTTTGGCCGCCAAGCGGTACCAGTGAAGCGCCGCCTCACGGTCTTTTCCGGTCCCCAAGCCTTTTTCATACATCTGGCCGAGCCGGAACTGAGCCTCGGCATGTCCTTGATCGGCGAGGGGACGCCATTCGCTGAGCGCTTTTGCGAAATCGCCTTTCTCAAAGGCCGTCAGGCCGCGGCGGAACCCGGGCGCCCAAAGCTTGCGTCGTTCTCTCTCTAGCGCCGCCCGCTCTTCCCTCATGCGCCGGCGGGCCTGTTCGGCCGCCAACCGCTCACGGGCCAAGCTTTCCCGCTGGCGGCGAAGTTCACGCAATGTGGCTTCCGCCTTTCTTCGTTCCTCGGCAAGCCGCTCCACCTGGCCCTCCCGTCCCGGCCGCGCCGCGGTTCTCTTCTCCGGCAATCCCTTGGCCGCGAACTTGTCGGTGCCGACCTTCTTGTTGCCGGCGGCAAACCGCCGATAGGCCTTGAAATGGCGGGCGTTCAAGAGGGTGAATTCGACCCTGGGATAGAAACCGGGGTCAACCTGCGCATGGCTCACGTTTCCTTCCACGCGCAAGAAAACCGAGCCGGTATAGTTGTCTTGCCGCATCGTCTTTTCTCGACTGATGCAATTAAGCGCATAGGTCAATTCGGAGGAGAGATCTTGGGCCCCGCAAAAATAATCGCCGACGGGTTCCGGGCAGGTCTGGCAGTGGTCGTAGGAGATCTCGCCTTCGATCTTTCCGCCTTTCACATGAAACTCGACCGTCC
>JAHEKA010000385.1 GCA_024638585.1 Rhodospirillales bacterium | reverse complement strand
ATGTCGCCGGGGTTACGCGCGATCTCCTTGACCTCCTCCTGGCCATCGACGCTCGGCATGTTGGAGGCATAGCCATGCGCTTCCACCTTGCCGAACAGGCGCCCGAAGGCGACCTGCTGGGTCGCGGTGATATCCTGGTCGCGAAAGAAGATGGCGCCCCAGTCATTGAGCGCCTGGCGGATCTCTAGATAGGTCTGCTCGGGAACCGGCTTGCTGAGATCGACGCCGAAGATTTCCGCACCGGTATGCGCCGACATCGGCCGAACGGTGATGGTCTGGTTCTTCATGCCTGTTGTCTCTTCTTGGAACGGCCAATTCTATCCCGAATTTGCTTGATCGTGTCGCCGGTTGTGGGGGCGGGCCGGGTGCCGGACCGGCCGCCGCCCTGGACGCGCGCGTTTTACTGGCAAGGACGGCCGCCGCTGGGATAGGCTTGGCGGCTTATCGCCCGCCGGGAGCGGCAACGCGGCGGGCCTCATGTAAGGAGGGAACACGGCACATGGCGGACAAGATACTTTGCGAGAAGCGGGGCGAGGGCACCCTTATTACCATCAACCGGGCCGATTGCGGCGGTCTGGTGAGCGACCCCATGGCAATGGAACTCACGGCGCTGATCGACGACGCGGCCAAGGAATCCAAATACATCGTCTTTCGCAGCGCCGGTGACGATTTCTGCCTCGGCCGCGACCGCGAAGGCCGGCCATTTGACCCGCCCAAGGACGCGCTGGAGGCCCGTGCCCAGAGCGAGGTGGTGTTCGATTTCTACGGCGCCTTCCGGCGCTCCAAAGTACCAGTGGTCACGGCCGTGCAGGGCCGGGCACTTGGCTTTGGCTGCGCCATCGCCGCGGTCTGCGACATCACCATCGCGGCCGAGAGCGCGCGCTTCGCCCTGCCGGAGATGGGCCATAACATCATGCCCACCATGGCGATGTCGTCGCTGGTTGACCGGCTGGGCCGCAAGGGGGCGGTTTACCTCACCTATTCGACGGAAGAGATCGATGCCCAAACGGCTCTGGCTTACGGTTTGGTCAGCCGCGTGGTTGGCGACGACCAGTTGGAGGCACAATTGGACAAGGTCCTCGCGGCGATCGAGGCGGCACCGCTGCCGGCCGTCCTGGCGGTGAAGGAATACGCAACCAACGCGCTGACCATGAGCGTTGAGCAGGCGAGCGACTTCGCCCGCAACATGCATTGCGCCGTCAACACCTCCGCCGGCATGCGCCGCTGACCGGCCCGGGCATCCCGCGCCCGACGCCTACCAGGTCTCGGGCAGCGGGTTGGCGATAGCGTCTTCCAGAGACTGGACTCTGTGGAACTGTTCGGCGGGGCGCTTGCGTCCGGTCTCGTCGATCTGGTCGAGGTTGCAATACAGTTCGAACTCGTAGCCGTCCGGATCCATGAAATGCAGGCTGGTGTTGCAGCCGGCGCCCTTGCGGCCCTCGAACACGATCGGGATTCCGTTTTCCTTCAGGTATGCGCGCACCGCCAACAGGACATCGGTGTTTTCCACCTCGAACGCGAGATGCCCGGCCCGCAGGCTGTCTTCTGCCGGCGCCCGGCGATCGGCATTTCCCTTGGAGATGACGATGCTGTGGTGGTCGGACCCGAAGCGGAAAAAGAACTCCCCGTGATCGTTACGCTCGACCTCTTCGAAGCCCATAACCTGAGTCCAAAAGCGGACCGAGCGTTCGACGTCGGAAACTTGGAAGGTCATATGCCCCAGCTTCTTCACCTTGACCGGCGATGTGCCGGTGTAGCTGTCGGGATGCACCTCAGTTGCGAGCCGCGCGGCCTCCTCACGCTGGGCATGCCTTCGGGCTTCGCGATCCGTCACTGCCGTTTGGTCTGCCATGTTTTCTGCCTTTCGAAATTAATTTCGAGTTTTAGCATATAAACCCACAATTCACGTATGGAATTTGACATTCCTTGGATCTTGACCTGGCGGAAGGCCGTTGCGGCCGATGCCCCCCAGAGATGTTCAGACCCGGAGACGGCTCTGGGCAGGGCCGAGGGGATGAACCACGGGGCCCCGGAACCGCTCTTACCCGGCGCCGGTCGGCGTCGGCCTGAACAACAAGATGAGGACGATGAGCCAGATAATGCCCCACACCAGCCAAGTGATGTTGGGGTGATCGGCCTGCCATTGCAGGATGCGCTGATGGAGTTTCATAATCGTATCCTCCCGCTTGCGCTGCGGACGTCTGGACCTAAAGCCCGTAAAACGCCTTGGGATTTTGGACCAGGATCTTGTCGGCCTGATCGTCGGTGATCTTGCCATCCTCGGCCCAGTTGCGCACGCCTTGCAGCGCGCTCAGGTTGGCCGAAATATCGGTGTGGCTGTAATCAGTCCCGATCATCAAGCAATCCTCGGTTCCAAAGCGCAGTATCGATTCGATGTCGTCGATCAGGTCGATCGTGATATAGGCCCGGTTTTCCCGGAAAAGGTCCGGTGCCAGTTCGTAAAGCTCGGGCAGGGCCGTCTGCTTGCCGCGTTCGGCCTGGCGCCGCTTGGCGCCGATCTGGGACACCATATAGGGGATCCAGGAGGCGCCCGCCTCGATGAAACCGAATCGCAGGCCCGGAAATTTCTCCGGGATGTTCGCGCCGACCAATTCGCTGAACGAGAACATGATGGGGAATCCCCGGTCCCATTCATGTCCGGGAGACGGGTGGCCGGTGTGGATGCAGAGCGCAAGGTCGAGCCTTTCCGCCTCTTCATAGACCGGGAAGAAATGGGGATCGGTGACGGGGCGGCCGAGGTCGAAGCCGCGCTTGAAGACGCCGCAGGCGCCGTTCTCCTTGGCCCAGCGCAGTTCCTCCACGGCGGCATCCGGCTGCATCAGGGGGAGAACCGCGGCCCAACGAAGGCGCCCCCCGGTTTGCGCACATTTGCCCCCCAGCCAACGGTTATAGGCGGTGGTCAGCGCCCATTCGGCCTCGGCGTTTTCGGTGGCGTAGCGGATGAAGAAGGTGGGAAAGATGACCTGTACATCGACGTCCATGTCATCCATCTGGGCGATGCGGCCGGGCACGTCCTCGAGCTCCCGGCGGACCCTTGGCGGATGGTTGACTTCGTCCCGTACCGCCCGGGCCTGCATCCTGTCTTCCAGAACCCATTTCCGCCGGGTTCCGCCGCGAAAGCCCGACCGCTGGCTCATTTCCGGTGGCAGTTCAACCGTGAGGGGGATGTACTTCTCGTACTTCGTCCCCTCCAGGCTGGCCCAGGTGCTTTCGGTTTCGTCGACATGGGTATCGGCGTCGATGATGGACATGGCAAACCCCGCTGCTTGATCCTGTTACTCGCCCCATTAGACACCGGATCGTAGGGCCCTGCGAAGCAGCTTGTTCTGTTCGTAAAGGGATCCGGCACCGGATCGGGCGTGCGTCTCAGCCCGTGAGGTGGCTGTGCGAGGCAAGGTACTTCTCGGTCCGCAATTCGCCCGAGACCGCAGGCGGATATTTGGGTTTCTCGCCCGGTGCCAGGCAGAGTCTTGATCACCCAGTCGACCAGGCTGTCGCTGGGATTGAGGATGATGAAC
>JAHEKA010000018.1 GCA_024638585.1 Rhodospirillales bacterium | reverse complement strand
CAACGACACCCCGATATCCGGGACCGGTGTTCTGGAAATCCTACAGGACGGGTTCGGATTCCTGCGCGCGCCGGAAGCCAACTACCTGCCGGGGCCCGACGATATCTATGTCTCGCCCTCCCAGGTGCGCCGTTTCGGATTGCGGACCGGGGATACGGTCGAAGGCCAGATCCGCGCGCCCAAGGACGGCGAGCGCTATTTCGCGCTGCTCAAGGTTTCCAAGATCAACTTCGCCGATCCCGAGGAAGTGCGCCACCGCATCAATTTCGACAACCTGACGCCGCTCTATCCCGATGAAGCGTTGAGGATGGAATTGGAAGACGCGACGGCTAAGGATTACACGTCCCGTGTGGTCGATCTTATCAGTCCCCAGGGCAAGGGGCAGCGGGCGCTGATCGTCGCGCCGCCGCGGACCGGCAAGACGATGATGCTGCAGAACGTCGCGCATTCCATCGCGGCCAACCATCCGGAATGCTACCTGCTGGTGCTGCTGATCGACGAACGGCCCGAGGAAGTCACCGACATGGCGCGCACGGTCAAGGGCGAGGTGGTCAGTTCCACCTTCGACGAGCCGGCTAGCCGCCATGTTCAGGTCGCGGAAATGGTGATCGAGAAAGCCAAGCGCTTGGTCGAACACAAACGCGACGTGGTGATCCTGCTGGATTCCATCACCCGCCTTGCCCGCGCCTACAACACCGTTGTGCCGTCATCGGGCAAGGTGTTGACCGGCGGTGTCGATGCCAATGCGTTGCAGCGTCCCAAGCGATTCTTCGGTGCTGCGCGGAATATCGAGGAAGGCGGGTCGCTCACCATCATCGCCACCGCCTTGATCGATACCGGATCGCGCATGGACGAGGTGATCTTTGAAGAATTCAAGGGCACCGGTAACTCGGAAATCATCCTCGACCGCAAACTGTCGGACAAGCGGACCTTCCCGGCCATTGACATCACCAAGTCGGGCACCCGGAAGGAAGAGCTGCTGGTCGATCAGGGGACGCTTTCCAAGATGTGGGTGCTACGGCGGATTCTCACACCGATGGGCGTGGTCGACGCCATGGAGTTCCTCGTCGACAAGCTGAAATCGTCCAAGAATAACGCCGATTTCTTCGATTCCATGAACACCTGAGTTCGGTCCCTTGCCCCACGGCGCAGCCGCTCCCATTTAAATCAGAAGGCCTGCCGTGCATTGACGCGCCCAATCACAAGGGGGTGCCGTCATCATCGAGACCGATCCCGCCAAACTTCGCTTCATCGTCATCAAGGCCCGTGAGATTCACGCAAAGGTCGAGGTGGAAAACCCGGTCGAGGCCGAAACGGGGGAAACGGCTTCGGATGCCGTGGATGACGGATTCCGGGCCATCCTCGAAGACTATGCTTCAGACGCGACTTATCAGGAGCTCAAGGATTTCCAGGACGGCTTAAATGAGGATGCACGAGTTGAAATCCCCGCCCTCGCCTGGCTCGGCCGCGGCGTTTACGCTCTCGAAAACTGGGATCGGTGCTTGCCGATGCCGCCACCACTGCCGACGAATGCGAAACCGGATATCTAAAGGGCACGCCGCTTGTCGCCGATTACCAGGAAGAGGGCCTGAACCTCCACGGGGTCTCCTGCGCGGACGAAAGCCGCGCCCATCTCTGAAAGTTGCTCCAGGAGCGGCTGGGGCGGCGCTCAGGGAAGCAGGATGGTGGAACCGGTGGTCTTACGCGCCTCAAGATCGCGGTGCGCCTCAGCGGCGTCCGCAAGAGGATAGCGCTGGTTGATCTCGATCTTGACGGCACCGCTCGCCACCACGTCGAATAAGTCGTTTGCGGTTTCCTCAAGATCCTTGCGTGCGGCGGTGTAATGGGCCAGCACCGGCCGGGTCACGAACAATGAGCCCCGGCGCATGAGGTCCAACACCGTGAAGGACGGCGCCGGGCCGGACGCGTTGCCGAAGCTCACCATCAGGCCGAGCGGGCTGAGGCAGTCGAGTGACCCTTCCCAGGTGTCCTTGCCGACCGAGTCGTAAACTACGGGAACGCCTTTCCCATCGGTCAGGTCCTTGACACGGTCGACGAAATTCTCCCGCGTGTAGATGATCGGATGGTCGCAGCCATGAGCGCTGGCCAGCGCCGCCTTTTCGTCGCTTGAGACGGTGCCGATCACCGTGGCGCCGAGATGCTTGGCCCATTGGCAGAAGATCAGGCCGACGCCGCCGGCGGCGGCGTGGATCAGAACGGTTTCCCCCGCCTCGATGCGGTGGGTGCGGCGCAGCAGGTAGCGGGTGGTCATGCCCTGGAGCATCATGCCGGCAGCCTGTTCGTCACTGACGCCATCGGGCAGGGCGACCAGACGGTCGGCCGCCATTACCCGGTAATCGCAGTAAGATCCGATGCCCCCGCCATAGGCGACCCTATCGCCCGCCTTGAGGTTCGTGACCCCCTCGCCCACCGCTTCGATCACGCCGGCGCCCTCGACACCGAGGGCGTGGGGCAGTTCCGGCAATTTATAAAGGCCGGACCGGTGATAGGTGTCGATGAAGTTGAGGCCGATCGCCGTATGGTGTACCAGCGCCTCGCCCGGTCCCGGGCTGCCGGGATCGACGTCGTCGAAACGGAGCGCCTCCGGCCCGCCGTAATCGTGAATTCGGATCGCCTTTGCCATGCGTGGGTACCGCCTATTTCAGGTTGGCGGCGAGAAAGGCCGCTGAGCGCTCATTGGCCGCATTTGCCGCTTCTGCGTCGTAGTTGGCACCGCCAACCCGGGCGAAAGCGTGATCGACGCCGGGATAGCTGTGGATGGTCACATGGTCATTGGACCCGAGGGCGTCCTTGATCTTGGCCTGGGCCTCGGGCGGGCAGAACCCGTCTCCTTCGGCGATGTGCAACATCAGTGGGTTCTTGATGTTGGCCGCCAGCTCCAGAGAATTTTCGATCTGTACCGGGTAATAGCCGACGGAGGCATCGGTATCGGTGAAACAGGACGACGCGTAGGCCAAGGATCCGCCCAGGCAGTAACCGACGGTGCCGACCTTGCCGCCGCAGGCGTCGTGGCCCCGCAGGGCGGCGATGGTGGCGCCGATATCGCCGACGCCTTTTTCGAAGTCGGGCAGGAAGGCGTTCATTAACGCGAAGGCCCGGTCCCATTCCTCTTGGGACTGGTCGGTGAGCTGGACCCCCGGTTCGATCCGCCAGAACAGGTCGGGACAAACCGCGACGTAGCCCTGGGCGGCAAAGCCGTCGCAGAGGTCGCGCATGACCTGGTTGACTCCGAAAATCTCCTGAAGGACGACGATCCCCGGGGCCGAGGCGGCCTCCGGTGTTGCGATGTAAGCGGAGAAACTGCCACCGTCCGCGGCGTTGACGTTGATTTCAGACATAGGATCCCCCTGAAGGTTGGCGTTTCGGTCCGTTTTAGCCGGTGAACCGGATGCCTTCAAGACGGAGCAGAACCTGCTTGGCCTGAAGTCCGTCCATTGCGGAATAGCCGCCAAGGGCACCACCGGCGCCAAGCACCCTGTGGCAGGGGACGATGATGGGAAGCGGATTGGCGCCGGCGGCATTGCCGACGGCCCGGGGTCCTGTGCCGATTTTGTCGGCCAGCGACCCGTAGGTTTCGCTCGCACCGAACGGGATGGCGGCAATGGCCTGCCAGACTCGGATCTGGAAATCGGTGCCCTTGGGGCCGAGGGGAAGGTCGAAGGACCGGGCGCGGCCCGCGAAATAGGCCGTGATCTGCTGTTCGGCCTGGGCGAGGAGCGCGTCGGGTGTACCGGATGCCCCGGCCGGCGGGCGCGCGGCCCAGGACAGATGTGTCAGCCTGCCGCCTTGCGCGGCCAGGGTTACATGTCCCAGTGGGCATTCGAAGGTATGACGGCGCGGAAGCTCAGGCACGGGTGAGCGCGTCACGGAGGCCTTCGGCATCGGTCACCGGCAGGGAACAGACCGGACCGACACAGACATAGGCCGTCGCTTGACCATCGACCTGGGTCTTGCCTTGGGCCGGATGGCCATCGGGAAGGTCGGCATCGGGTTCGATACGGCTCAACACCAGGTTGGGCTGGGGCGCAGTGCGGGCTGCCTTCAATAGCGCCCCGGCATCAGGATCTTCGGCGGTGCCGATCACGACGGTTTGCACGGCACGGGAGAGAAGCTCTGCTTCGTTGAGCAGGGTGGCAAGGGCGAAGGCGTCGCTTTCGAGGGCGCCGGAAAAAGTGCGGACGACTTCTTCCGCGCGGCGGCGGTAGGCGTCCTCTCCGGTCAACAGCCAGAGCCTGGCAAACACGCCCACCATCAGCCCGTTGCCCGACGGTGTCGGCCCGTCATTGGCGGAACGGGTGCGCAGGATGAGCCCCGGCGCGTCGTCGGCGGTAAAGTAAAAGCCACCGTTCTCGTCCCGGTAATGGGCATCGAGGATTCCGGCCCAGCGGCGGGCATGGTCCAGGTACTTGTCCTCCCCCGTCGCCTGGTGGAGGGCCAGGGCCGCGCGCGCCATGGCGGCGTAATCGTCGAGTGTCGCCATATCTCCCGGCTTCCCTGCGCAATAGCTGTGAATCAACCGACCGGCTTCACCTGCACTATCAGACATACTCGGTATAGTTGTCGCGATGAATTCGAAGGCGCAGATGCCTGCTTCGATCCAGTCCGGGCGGTCGAGGACGTCGCCGGCGCGGGTGAGGGCCTCGATGGCGAGACCGTTCCAGTCGGCCAGAATCTTGTCATCGCGTCCCGGGCGGACCCGCTGGTCTCGCAGCTCAAGCAATGTGGCGCGTGATCGGGCCAGGCGCCGTTCCGCGTTTTCGTCTAAAAGCTCTGGATTTCCAAGCCGATTGAGGATGGTCTTGCCTTCCCAATTGCCGGAGCTGTGGACGCCGTAAGCATTGCAGAACGTGTCGGCGTCGGTCCCAAGGGCGGATTCGATTTCGGCTGCGTTCCAGACATAGAAGCGGCCTTCCTCGCCTTCGCTATCGGCATCAAGTGTGGCGGCAAAGGCACCGCCCTCGCCGGTCATCTCTCGAATCATCCAGTTCGCGGTTTCGGTAATGCGTTCCGAATACAATCTATCATTGAATGTTGCGTGAGCCAGGAGGAGAAGATCGATCAGCTGAGCGTTGTCGTAGAGCATCTTCTCGAAATGGGGCACCAGCCACAGCGCGTCGGTGGCATACCGGGCATAGCCACCGCCCAGATGATCGTAGATGCCGCCCTGGGACATTTGGCGCAACGCCAGGCGAACGGCGTCCGCCATTTTCGGATTCTTGGTGCGGAGATGGGCGCGCAGCACGAGATCGAGTGCCGGCACATGAGGGAATTTCGGCGCGGTGCCGATGCCGCCGTGATTGGGATCGAACTGGCCAAGGAGGTGCTCCGCCAACTGGTCGCCGAGCCCCGCGGGAATCAGATCCCCCGTCGCCGGGCTGGCGGTCTTTTCCAGGGCCTCGGCCATGACCCGGACGTTCTTGGTCACCATGTCGGCCTTGTCGCGATAGACCTCGGCGACCTTGTCGAGCACGGTGGCAAAGGCCGGGCGGCCGTGAACGGCCCGCGGCGGAAAATAGGTGCCGCCCCAAAAAGGCACCCCGTCCGGGGTGAGGAACATGGTGAGCGGCCAGCCGCCCCGCTCGCCCAGCAGCGCAAGGGCGGTCTGGTAGATGCTGTCGATGTCCGGCCGTTCCTCCCTGTCGACCTTGATGTTGACGAACAGCTGGTTCATCAGGGCCGCGATTTCCGGATCCTCGAAGCTTTCATGGGCCATGACGTGGCACCAATGGCAGGCGGCGTAGCCGACCGACAGCAGGACGGGTTTGTCCTCCGCCTTCGCCGCTGCGAATGCGGCCTCCCCCCAGGCCTGCCAGTGGACGGGATTATCCGCGTGCTGCAACAGGTAGGGGCTGGTCTCTTTGCCGAGAGCGTTTTCCATGGGCCTCCGTGGGCGGCGCGGGGGGACAAGCATCTGGCGCCGGCGCCGGCAAAAGTGATAAGCGATGAACCGGAAAAACAGTGTGAGGGGCCGGTGGCAGCCAAACAACCCCAATTTCCGTGGGTGCGTTTGCATCCCCGCCACAGGACGTGAAAGACGCCGGTTGAAGATTGGCCGCGATTCGATGAACCGAGAGGACACCATATTTGCCCTGGCAACCGCGCCCGGCACGGCCGGGGTGGCGGTGCTGCGGATCTCCGGACCGCGGGCGCGCTCCGCGCTGGAGATACTGACCCGGGGACCCGTACCGAAGCCGCGGTTTGCCGCGCACCGAAAATTGTTTGCGGCCCCCGAGGATGCGCCGCCCGTTGGGGCCGAACGCCTTGCCGACGATAACGCGGCTATCGACGACGGTTTGGTGCTGTGGTTTCCCGGTCCGGCAAGTTTCACCGGCGAGGATGTCGCGGAGCTGCATGTTCATGGCGGTCGCGCTTGCGTCGAGGCGGTGGCGCGCGCGCTTGTTGCCGTTGGCGGGTTGCGGCCCGCCGAGGCCGGAGAATTCAGCCGCCGCGCCTTTGAGAACGGTAAATTGGACCTGACCCGGGCGGAAGCGCTGGCCGATCTGGTCGCGGCGGAAACCGAAGCCCAGCGCCGCCAGGCCATGGACCAGTTTCTAGGCGCCCTGGCGGGACGCTATGAATCCTGGCGCAATGCCCTGATCGGGCTGTCCGGGGACCTGGAGGCGGCGATTGATTTCAGTGACGAAGAGCTGCCCGAAGGCCTGATTTCCGGTGTTTTTCCGAGGATTTCAGCCCTGATGGCGGAAATTGAGGCCCATCTCAACGACGATCGTCGCGGCGAACGTCTGCGCGAGGGCCTGCGGGCGGTGATCCTTGGCGCGCCCAATGTCGGCAAATCGAGCTTGCTCAACAAACTGGCGGGCCGGGAAGTTGTCATCGTTGCGGAAACCGCAGGCACCACCCGCGATGTCATCGAGGTTCATCTGGATTTGGGTGGTCTGCCGGTGACGGTGGCCGACACCGCGGGCCTGCGACAGGGGGCCGAAGATGTCGAGGTCGAGGGGATCAGGCGGGCGCGGGCGCATGCCGCGGGTGCGGACATCAAGATCCTGGTGTTCGATGCCGAAGCCTGGCCCGAGCTGGATCCCGAGACCATAGATCTGATGGATGGGGCAAGTCTATTGATCCTCAACAAGGTGGATCTGCGCGACCCGCGAAAAGATGCATCCGAAATACTTTATGTCGGGGTAGGTTCGGAAAAGATACCTATATATAGTGTATCAGCGCGGACCGAAGCGGGATTGGCCGAGGCCCTTGCGGCGCTTGAGGAGATGGCCCAGGCGCGAATCGGGCCCGGTGCCTCGGCGCCGATCACCCGCGCGCGGCATCGGGCGGCGTTGGTGGAAACCAAAGGCGCGTTGCGCCGCGTCGCGCCGGAGAGGCCGGTCGAGCTCAATGCCGAAGATCTGCGTCTCGCCGCCCGGGCGCTTGGGCGAATCACCGGGCGCGTCGACGTTGAAGATGTTCTCGATCATGTTTTCCGGGAATTCTGCATCGGCAAGTAAATGTCCGATGTTTCACGTGAAACGGAAGACGAATTGCTTTGACAGCCCGGTTCGCCTGGGTAAAGTCTCGCGCCCATGACGCAAGGTGACACCAGCTACGACGTGATCGTGATCGGCGGCGGCCATGCCGGGTGCGAGGCCGCGGCGGCATCCGCTCGTATGGGCGCGCGGACCCTGCTGGTCACCCATCGCACCGATACGATCGGCGAGATGTCGTGCAATCCCGCCATCGGAGGCCTGGGAAAGGGCCATCTGGTGCGCGAAATCGATGCCTTGGATGGGGTCATGGGCCGGGCCATCGACCGGGCCGGAATCCAGTTCCGCGTTCTCAATCGCTCCAAGGGCCCCGCGGTCCGGGGCCCCCGGGCCCAGGCCGACCGAAAGCTTTACAAACAGGCAATGCAGGAAATCCTGTTCGGCCAGGAAAACCTTTCCATCCGTGCCGGTGCGGTGGAAGACCTTCTTCTGGATGAAAAGGGCCGGATTTCGGGCGTTTTGACGGCAGACGGCACGGAAACCGCCTGCGCCGCCGCGATCCTGACCACCGGAACCTTTCTGCGCGGCCTAATCCATATCGGCACCCGGAAGAGGCCGGCCGGCCGGGCCGGAGAGGCGCCGGCACTGGGCTTGTCCCAAACCCTTGCCCGGTTCGGCTTTGCGCTGGGGCGGCTCAAGACCGGAACGCCGCCCAGGCTGGATGGTCGAACGATCGCCTGGGATGGGCTTGAACCGCAGCCTGGGGATGACCCACCGGAGCCGTTTTCCACCCTGACCGAGCGGATCACGGTGCCGCAGGTGCCGTGCCATATCACCGGGACCACGGAGGCGAGCCACGCGCTGATTCGCGCCAACCTGGACCGCGCACCGCTCTATTCCGGACAGATTGAAAGCACCGGGCCGCGCTATTGCCCGTCGATCGAGGATAAAGTGGTGCGATTTGCCGAACGCAGCCGCCACCAGATCTTCCTCGAGCCCGAGGGTCTGGACGATCCGACGGTCTATCCCAACGGGATTTCCACCTCTTTGCCCGAAGACGTGCAATCGGCGTTGCTGAAGACCATTCCGGGGCTGGAAAACGCGGTCATGCTGCGCCCCGGTTACGCCATCGAATACGACTATGTCGATCCGCGGGAGCTCGGCACGGGGCTTGAGACCGGCAAGATCCCCGGTCTTTTTCTGGCCGGGCAGATCAACGGGACCACCGGTTATGAGGAGGCCGCCGCCCAGGGCTTGATGGCGGGAATCAATGCCGCCCTTGCTGCGGGTTCCGTGCGCGGCAAGGGCGGCGATGAAGACATGGGCGGTGCCGCATTCCGTCTCGATCGGGCGGATGCCTATATCGGCGTGATGATCGATGACCTGGTGACCCGCGGGGTCACGGAGCCCTACCGCATGTTCACGTCCCGGGCCGAATACCGGCTGCTGCTGCGGGCCGACAATGCCGATCAGCGCCTGACCGGGAAGGGCATCGCCCTGGGCTGCGTCGGGACAGCACGCCGGACGGCATGGAAGACCAAGGCGAAGGCCCTAAAAGCGGCAGAAGAACTGACGCAATATCTAGGGGCAACACCGCGCGAACTCGCTAAATATGGGATCAAGACCGCCGATGATGGGGTTCGGCGCACCGCAGCCCGCCTGCTGACTCATGGCGATCTCGGCATTGATCGCCTGACCGCCCTGTGGCCGGAATTGGCGGCCCTGCCCCCGGCGATTTCCCGGCAATTGGAGATCGATGCCCGCTATGCGGTCTATCTCGATCGTCAGAAGGCCGACATCGCCGCGTTCCGCCGCGACGAAGCACTGGAAATTCCCCCATCCCTCGATTTCTCTGAGGTCGGCGGCCTTTCCAATGAGGTGCGCGAAAAGCTGACCCAGGTGCGCCCGCGGACGCTCGGTCAGGCGGCCCGCATCCCCGGCATGACCCCGGCGGCCCTCACCGCCCTGCTGGGGCATGTGCGCCGCACCGGGAAGGCGGCACCGGGGAACCGGGTTGCCGGCCAGGCGACGGCTTCCGCGTAATCCGGTGGGATGACGCCGAACGCAGCACCCAAATTCGACCCCGCGCGCTTTGACCGCGACGGCGATGTTTCACGTGAAACACGCACGGCCTTCGATATTTACGAATCTCAGCTAAAAAAATGGCAGCGGGCGGTGAACCTCGTGGGCCCCGCCACCCTTGACGAGATCTGGCACCGCCATTTCCTCGATTCCGCGCAGCTGGTCCCGTTGATTCCGCCGCGCCCGGACGGCAAGGCACCGGTGATCCTGGATGTCGGAAGCGGCGCCGGCTTTCCGGGTCTGGTCCTGGCAATCCTCGCGGCCACCGGTGCGGTGCCGCCGCCCGGTTTCGAGGTGCATCTGGTGGAAGCCAACGGGCGGAAGTGTGCCTTCCTCAGGGAGGTGGCGCGGCTCACCGGGACCGATGTCACGGTGCACCAAGCAAGGGTCGAATCGCTTCCGGTTTTTCCCGTCGACGTGGTCACCTCCCGGGCCTGTGCGCCGCTCCCCAAACTACTGGATCTAGTGGGCCATTTCATAGACGACCCCCAGATATGGCCATTTTTTTTGTTTTTGAAGGGAAAAACGGCCCGAGAGGAATTGACCGAGTCGGCGAAAAAGTGGAAGATGGAGAGTGAAATATTCACCAGCATGACCGGGGCTGATGGGGTCGTGCTCAGACTGAAGGATGTTGCACGTGACTAGCTCCGGCACGGCCGTTATCTCTCCCGCTCCCGTAATGTCGAATGTTCCCGACCCCTCAGAGCCGCCGCAGACGCGGGCTTCGGGGCATAGGGCACCGCGAATCCTCATCATTGCCAACCAGAAGGGCGGGGTCGGCAAGACCACCACCGCCATCAACCTGGCGACGGCCCTTGCCGCCATCGGTCGGCGGGTCCTGGTGATCGACCTGGATCCTCAGGGGAATGCCTCTACCGGGCTGGGCATCCCGCCCAGCGGACGCGCCCGGGGGACCTATGATCTCCTGATCGGCGAGGCAGGCATTGCGGAGACCATCGTCCGCACCGCGATCCCGGGCCTCGACGTGGTGCCCAGCACGGTGGACCTGGCCGGGGCCGAGCTGGACCTGATCGATATGGAGCGCCGCGAATACCGCCTGCGGGAGGCGCTTCAGGCGGCGATGCCGGACTACGATTTCATTCTGGTCGATTGCCCGCCGTCCCTTAATCTTCTGACCCTGAACGGCTTGGTCGCCGCCCAGGCGGTGCTGGTACCACTGCAGTGCGAGTTCTTCGCCCTGGAGGGCCTGACCCATTTGCTCAAGACCATCGAACGTGTCCGGCACAAGCTCAATCCCACCCTCGACCTACAAGGTGTGGTATTGACCATGGCCGATGCACGCAACAACTTGACAAATATGGTGGCCGCCGACGTCCGGCAGTTCCTCGGAGAAAAGGTTTACCAGACCGTCATTCCGCGCAATGTCCGGGTGTCCGAGGCGCCGTCTCATGGCAAACCGGTGCTGCTTTATGATTTCAGGTGTGCCGGTTCCCAGGCCTATATCCGGCTCGCCCGGGAGGTTCTGGTCCGCGAACGCGAAGAGGAGCACGTGGCATGAGCGAAGATACCCCCCAGGCCCAGCCCGAAAAACGTAACCTGGGGCGCGGTTTAGCCGCCCTGCTGGGTGAAACCGAGCCCGATTTCGCCGAATCCCACGGTCCGGGCGGGACACGGAAGCTCGCGGTCAGCCAATTGAGACCGGGCCCGGTGCAACCGCGGCGTAATTTCGATGATGAGGCGTTGCAGGCGCTGGTCGATTCGGTGCGGGAAAAGGGCATTCTGCAGCCGCTCCTGGTGCGCCGTGCGCCCGACAGCATGGAAAAATACCAGATCATCGCCGGCGAACGCCGCTGGCGCGCCGCCCAGATGGCCGGCATCCACGAGGTTCCGGTCGTATTGCGCGATATGAGCGATGCGGAGGCGCTGGAAGTGGCGTTGGTGGAGAACATCCAGCGCCAGGACCTCACGCCGCTGGAAGAGGCCGAAGGCTACCGGCGGCTGATGGACGAGTTTTCCCATAGCCAAGCCGATCTCGGCAAAGCGGTCGGCAAGAGCCGGTCCCATGTCGCAAACATGTTGCGGCTGCTTGGCCTGCCGGAGCCGGTCAAGCAGATGGTCGACGACGGCAGCCTCAGTGCCGGTCACGCCCGTGCCCTGTTGGCCGCGGACGATGCCGTGGGCTTGGCCCGAGACGTCGTGCGCAAGGGGCTCAACGTGCGACAGACCGAACGTTTGGTGGCCAGGGCCAAGAAAAGCCTGCCGGGCAAGGGCATGGCCAAGATCGCGGCCAAACTGCAAAAGGATCCCAATACGCTTGCCCTCGAGCGCGACCTTTCCGGGATCCTCGGTCTCGCCGTCAGCATCGACCTGAAGGGCGAAGCGGGGGAGATCACCATCCAATTCGATGCGCTGGAACAGCTCGATGATGTTTTGCGCCGCCTGAAACGCACGCCCAGCGTTACCGACACCGTATAAGAAGTTGATTTAAAACAGCTTTATCAGCGATGGCCGTGGCGAGCGGCCATCGCGATTTGCATCAGCACCCGCTGGCAAATCAACCGGTCGGGATGTCCGGTCGTTTTGGCGCCAAGCTCGGCCTCGGTCAGAAGGTCGAGCGCCGTCGCCAGGCGGTTGGGGTCCCAGGTCCGTGCTTGGGCCCTAAAACGGTCGGCTTGCTTGAAGAACACCGGTGGCCTCAGTCCCTTGATCGCGGCATCCATCGGCGTTCCGGCGGCGACCTTGCCCGCGACCAAGTGCAGGCGCTGGATGTGGCGCTGGGCCGCCCGCAACACCGAGACCGGGCTGGCCCCTCCCTGAAAAGCGCGGGCGAGCGCCCGATCGAGACCTTCCGCGTCACCCCCGCCGGCGGCATAGACCGCGTCATCGAGCTCATGGGCCGCGCCGTCGCCCACCACCGCCCGACAGTCCTCGAGGGTGACCGTGCCCGACGGACCGCAATAGAGCGCCAATTTCTCGAGCTCGCTCAGGGTAACACCGCGGTCGGCGCCCAACACCCGGGCCAGCCAGCCAAGAATATCCGGGCCAGCCTTGAGCCCGTGCCGGGCCAGGGTGTCTTCGATCACGCGTTCCAGCCCGCCGCCTTGATCGAGATAACAAGCGATGGCCGCTGCCCCGTCTTCGCCTTCGAACAGGCGGCGCAAGCTCGATCGGGGGCCGAGTTCGCCCGATTCCACGATCACCAGCGATGGCGGCGGACCCTCTCCGCCGGTGAGCAATTCTAGAGCGCCCGCCACCGCCTTCGTGGTGCCGTCGCCGGCGCCGCGGAGCCGCACCGCCCTGCGTCCGCCGCCGAAGGACAGGGCAGTGGCCTCGTCGGCCAGGCGTGCGGGGTCTTCGCGGAGATCGGCCGCGCTCAGTTCCGTGACTAGAAAGGGGTCGTCCAGGCTGCCGGTGATTGCTTGGGTCAGCGCTCGGGCGCGTTCGCGAACCAAACCGGAGTCCGGCCCATACAACAACACCCCCAGGCACGCCTCATCCGGCTTGGCGAGGAAGGCTTCAGCTCGGGCCGGGGGAATCTTCATCCGCAACCGCCGGCTTGGTTCACCGCGCCGATGCGGTGGTTCGCTGGGCCAGGAACAAGGCCACGCGGTTCTTGATGTTATCACCCAGTTCCCGGGTTGCCCGGCGTTCCGCATCCGAGCGCGAGGCCACCGTGCCGAACCGGGATTCGAGGATGTTGTAACTGATGGTGATGACCGAGCGGCCCTGGAAGGCGGCTTTTCCCGTTCGGGCGTCTTTCAGCTGGAATTTCGCTTCCAGGATCAGGTTGGCTCGGGTTGCCGTCTCGTCCTTGCGGATCCCAAGCCGTTCGGTCTTGGAAACCAGCAGAATGCCGAGCTCCCACTTCGCCACCCGGGCCCGGCCCCTTGGGTGCATCGATTTTGACAGGCGGATATGCAGCAGCTGGCCCACCCTGTCGGTGAGCGGCGCTATGCGTACTTCGGCGAGCGCCTGTTGGCTGACGGCGTCGGCGCGCTCGCCATAGAGCGGCTGGAAGCCGCAGCCCGCCAATCCCCCCAAGAGGGCAGCGGCCGCCACCAGGGGCGCGATGTGCTTATGCCACGACATTGATGATCCGATTGGGGACGACGATGACCTTGCGCACGGCCTTGCCGCCCAAGGCGGTCTGAACATTTTCCAGCGCCAGAGCGGCGTCTTGCGCTATCGCCTGATCGGCATCGACCGGAAGGTCCAACGTACCCCGCAACTTTCCGTTGACTTGAACGGCCACGGTTATGCTTTCCTCGGTGACGAGTGCGGCATCGGCAATTGGCCAAGATATAGCGGTCAAAGGCGTTTCGTGGCCAAGAATATGCCACAACTCTTCCGCGATATGAGGCACAAATGGCCCGATCAGGCGCACCAGGGTCTCAAGCCCCTCGCGCCGCACCCATTGCCAAACCGAATCTTCTCCTTCGAGCCCGGCCACCAAGTTCGAAAGCTCGCGGATGCGGGCGACGGCGCGATTGAAATGGAGCCGATCGAGATCGTCGGTCGTGTCTTGAATGGCTTTGTGGATGGCCCGCCGCGCGTCCAGCACATCTCCTTCGGCACGCTCCGCCGCGGCGCCGGCCGGCATTTCTCCGCCGACAGGCGCGATGTCGGATTCGGTGATCATGCGCCACAGCCGGTTGAGATAGCGCCAGGCGCCGTCGACGCCGGCTTCGGTCCAGTCAAGGTCCCGCTCGGGGGGTGAATCGGAAACGATGAAGAGCCGCATGGTATCGGCGCCATAGGCGGCGATGATGGTTTCGGGGTCGACCACGTTCTTGTGGGATTTCGACATC
>JAHEKA010000384.1:1928-3545 GCA_024638585.1 Rhodospirillales bacterium | reverse complement strand
GACGCCTTCGTGCCCGAACACCGGACGCTGGATGTGCGGGCGGCGCGGGACGGCAACGGTCCCGGCACCGTCATCAACACCGCCCCGGTCTACCGCACACCGCGCGGCGGCATCACCACCACGGGCTTTGCTGCGCTGACCGTCGGCATGGCCAAAGGGGTGTTGGGCGACTGGATCGATTACACCCGGCCGCGCAAGTCGCGCGGCAATCCCGTCGGCGCCCGGGAAAGCGTGCAGGTGCTGGCGGCGGAAGCCAGCGCCCAGATCGAGGCCGCCCATCTTCTCTATTTCACCGCCATCACGAATGCCCAGCGCAAGCTGGAGGCCGGGGAGAAATTTTCCGAGCTTGAGCTCGCGAATTCCCGGCGCAACGTGGGCTACGCCTGCAAGCTGGCGCTGGACGCCGGAACCCGGCTGTTCAACGCGGCCGGCGGCCGGGCCCTGTTCGAGGGGCAATCCCTCGAACGCCAGTACCGCAACCTGATCGGGGCCGCGTCCCACCACGGGGTGAACTGGGAAGTGCTGGGCGCCAGCTTCGGCAAGATCATCTTGGAGCCCGACGCGGACAAGCGGGTGGATCTCGGGTTCGAATGATGGCGACGCTCAGGACCGAGGACGCGCTGCCGACGCGCGACGAGATTCTGGACCGGGCCCGGGCGCTCGCTCCGGCGCTCAAGGAGCGCGCCGCGGCGTGCGATGCGGCCCGCATGGTGCCGGCGGAAACGATCGACGATTACCGCCGCGCCGGCCTGTTCCGGCTCGCCATGCCGCGGCGCTACGGCGGCTATGAGATGGGGTGGGACGTGTTGTGCGAAGTGACCCAGATCCTTGCCGCGGCCTGCGGCTCCCAGGCCTGGATCCAGCGCATCTGCGCCGATCATGCGGAAATGGTGGCCGGTTTCCCGCCGCCCGCCCAGGACGAGGTCTGGGGCGAGGACAATGACGTGATCATCTCCGCCGCCTTCGATCCCACCGGCCGGGCAAAGCCAACCGACGGCGGCTGGCGCTATTCCGGCCGCCATGGTTTTTCCAGCGGCATCGACCACTGCGTCTGGCACATCTGCGGCGGCTATATCGAGGCCGAGGACGGCGCACTCGACGGTCCGCACTTCTTCCTGGTGCCGCGCAAGGACGTCACGGTGATCGACGATTGGCAAGTCATGGGTCTCGCCGGGACCGGCTCCAAAAGCTTCGAGGTGAACGACGTCTTCATCCCCGAACACCGATTCCTCGATGGTCCCAAGGCGCGCATCGGCATCACCGCCGGCCAGGCGGTCAACAAGGCCGCCGTGTTCCGCACCCCGCGCGGCGGCATCACCTCGACCGGGTTCGCGGCCCTGGCGGTCGGCATGGCCCGGGGGGTGTGGCAGGAATACGTGGATTACACCCGGCCGCGAAAGTCCCGCGGCATCCCGATCGCCGACAAGCAGAGCACCCAGATCATCGCCGCCCGATCGGCGGCCGAGATCGACGCCGCCGAAGCGCTTTACCTCAACACCATCCGGGGCGCCATGCGGGTGTTGGAAGAGGGCGGGGACTTGAGCGCCTTCGATCTCGCCACCTCGCGGCGCAACGTGGCCTATGCCTGCAAGATGGCGCTCAAGGCCGGCACCCGAG
>JAHEKA010000384.1:0-1918 GCA_024638585.1 Rhodospirillales bacterium | reverse complement strand
CGGGCGCTGTTTTCAGGCTCGGCGCTCGAACGCCAATACCGCAACCTGTTGGGCGCCGCCTCCCATCACGGCGTGGTGTGGGACGTGGCGGCGACCGGCTGGGGCAAGTTGGTGATGGAAGGCAAGGACGAATAGGCCCGCTGGCGATGGGCGCGAAAAGGTGTAAAATCCGAAACCCATTGCGAATTTAAGGATGGCGGCGGCCGGGCGCCCAGGGGGCGCCAAGGCAGAGGACCGCAAAGGAAAGAGGGGCCGCAGGCGACGCTGGCGGCCCCGGGCAAGAAGGAGGCTCCCAATGGTCAGTTGTTCAGATCTTTCCGGCATCATGGCGATGATGCCGGCCTTCACCAGCGACGATGGCAATTCCATCGATTGCACGAACTCGATCTCCGTCGAGCGGCTGGAAGCCGGGGTCAACAGCATGATTGCCGACGGCGCCGGGGTGATCTCCACCTGCGGCAGCTTCGGCGAATTCCACACCCTTCTCGACGAGGAATGGCGGGACCTCAACCGCGCCACGGTCGAGATCGCGGCCAAGCGGGTGCCGATCTTCGTCGGCTGCACCGCGCTGAATTCCCGCGAGGCGGTGAAGCGCATGGCCTTTGCCGAGGAAATCGGCGCCTATGGCGTGCTGGTCGGCGTGCCGTTCTATTTCCCGTCCTCGGTCGAGAATGCGGTCAATTTCTACAAGCAGATTTCCGAACGCTTCCCCAAGCTCGGCATCATGATCTATCACAACCCGGCGCTTCACAACGTGACCCTGCCGGTGCCGTGCTTCCAGGAATTGATCAAGTGCCCCAACCTGATCGCCATGAAGGACAGCCATCGCGACACCCTGCAATTCCTGAAGCTACAGGAGATCATCAAGGGGCATATCTCGGTGTTCTGTAACCAGTTCCAGTTCCATCCCTATTACGAGATGGGCGCGGCCGGGTTCTGGTCGATTGACGCCTGGCATGGTCCGGAGCCGCTGCTGGCCCTGCACGAAGCCGTGGTGTCCGGAAACGAGGCGCTGGCCAAGGAGATCATGTTCGCGATCACGCCGGTCACGGCGGACCGGGTGCCCAACCTGTCGTGGCGCGAAACCGCGTCGAAGATCGGCATCCGTTATGCCGGTTACTGCGATCCCGGGCCCTTGCGCCCGCCCTTCGTCGAGGTGCCGGAAGCGGTCGATAAGGCCCAGAAGGCGCGCGCCGAGAAGTGGAAGGAGCTTCGCAAGAAGTATCGTCCGCAAGGCGTGCGGTCCGCTGCCGAGTAACCGATGGGACGGCCCGGCGGCGCTGGGGGGATCATGGCCATCGACATGACGGGCGACATGCGGGTGATCGACCGGGCCGCGGCCTCGCCCCAGATCAGCCCCAAGGGATCGGTGATGGTGTTCGACGCGGGACGGCTCGCTTATTGGGAGCGGGCGGGCCGCACCGCGCTGGCCAACCTTCACGACAATCCCAAGGTCGTGATCTACTACCGCAACCCGGCCAAGACCGAGCAATTCCCCAACGGCGCCGTGTGGCGTTTTTACGGGAAGGCGGAGGTCTTGACCGAGGGTGCGGAGCGCGACCAGGTCTATGAACGCTGCATTCCCCCGGAGCGCGACAAGGACCCTGACAAGAAGGGGGCGGCGGTGATGATCCGGGTCGAACGCATCACCGATCTCGGCGGCAACATCATTCAGGAATAGGACCAGGGCCGGGGGCCGCGGCGGCGGATGGCCGTATTCCCGACGGCCCCCACTATCTTTCTCAGGAGGGCATCATGGCTGAAGCCGGCAACGGCAAGTTCGACGTGGGCGGCGTGTTGATGGATCAACCTTTCAAGATCCGGCGCCTCGGCCATTTCGGCATGAACAGCCAGGACCAGGCGGCGATGGTCCGTTTCTACACCGACCTTCTGGGCTTCAAGATCGTCGACGTGCGCG
>JAHEKA010000383.1 GCA_024638585.1 Rhodospirillales bacterium | reverse complement strand
GCACCCGGCAAGGATCACGCGATTCCCCTTGCCTCGAATCACTTTCCTCACTACCTGCCCGCCTTGTCGCGAAGGCTTCGCGCAGGAGAGACCAGCCCAGCTGGCGCCGAAGGAGCAACCCCCCGGGAAACTCTCAGGCAAACGGACTGCACGAAAGCTGACAATCTGGAAAGCGGACAGGCCCAACTGCCGGTCCCACCGACGGAGCAAGCGGAAACCCACTTCCGCGTAACTCTCAGGTTCCCGGACAGATGGGGGTCACCGGTACGGGAATTCCTGTACCTGATCGCAATTGTCTGGGAGGATGATCCCATGAAGAAAATCGCCGTCATCGGCGCCGGTGTCACCGGCGTGACCACCGCCTATTCGCTCATGAACCGGGGTTTCGACGTCACCGTCTTCGACCAGAACCGCTATGCCGCGATGGATACCTCCTTCGCCAACGGCGGCCAGCTTTCGGCCTCGAACGCCGAGGTCTGGAACCGCTGGGCCACCGTCTTCAAGGGCATCAAATGGATGACCAAGCGCGGCGCGCCGCTGCTGGTGAACCCCAAGCCCAGCTGGCACAAATATTCCTGGATGGCCGAGTTCATGGCCGCCATTCCGCAGTATCGCCAGAACACCATCGACACCGTGCGCATGGCCATCGCCGCCCGCGAAATCCTCAAATCGACCGCCAAAGAAGAAGGCTTCCAGTTCGACATGGAAGAGCGCGGCATCCTGCACATCTACAACACCAGGAAGGAATACGACCACGCCACCCGCGTGAACGCCCTGCTGGCCGAAGGCGGCCTTTCGCGTGAGGCCGTGACGCCCGAGGACATCAGGAAACTGGAACCTGCCATCCAGGGCGAATTCTACGGCGGCTATTACACCGCCACCGATGCGACCGGCGACATCCACCGCTACTCCCGCGGCCTGTCGGATGCCTGCATGAAGAAGGGCGTGACCTTCCATTTCAACGCCGACGTGACGGATATCCTGCATACCGGCAAAGGAACCGTCGTGCATTGGAAGGACGGCAAGGGCCTGGCCCACAACGCCGGCTTCGACGGCCTTGTGGTCTGCGCCGGGGTGGGCTCGCGCAAGATCGGCAGAATGCTGGGCGACCGCATCAACGTCTACCCGGTCAAGGGCTACTCGATCACCGTCAAGCTGGACGACGAGGCCAGCCAGAACGCCGCCCCCTGGATGAGCCTTCTGGATGACGAGGCCAAAGTCGTGACCAGCCGTCTGGGCAAGGACAGGTTCCGCGTCGCCGGCACCGCCGAGTTCAACGGCTACAACTGGGATATCCGCGACGACCGCATCCGTCCGCTGGTCAAATGGGTCGAGCGGTTCTTCCCCGACGTGGTCACCGAGCATGCGGTGCCCTGGGCCGGCCTGCGCCCGATGATGCCGAACATGGTGCCCATGGTGAAAGGCGGCAAGCGCCCCGGCATCTACTACAACACCGGCCACGGGCACCTTGGCTGGACGCTGTCGGCGGCAACGGCCGAGATCATCGCCGAGAAGATCAGGGCCGAGATGCAGCCCTAGGGTCCGAACCTGAAGGTTGCCCATGACACCGGCAACCTCGGCGTCGCCATGGCCGAGGTTGACCGGAAGGCAGGCAATGGCCGCGCTGCGGACGAAGCGGACGTTCCCTGCGCTTAAGTCAACGCCGGCTCTCGATACGTTGGAGGTAATCGCTCACAACCTCTTCCCAGAGCAATGGCCACCACATCACCCAATGGCCTCTGTTGAATCCGGGAACCGATACAACGTGGAATTCGCTTTCGGCACCAACCTCTTCAATTTGTGCAAGGTTCGATCTGGAATAATCGATGCTGTAGAGCGGGTCATCTTCACCATAGATTGACAAGACTACCCCTTCGAAACCTTCGACTCGGCGAAAGACCGTCGGGTTAATTTCAGGGTCACCCGGACTCTCTGTCATCCAACCCCCGACGAAGTTAATCACACCTGCCGTATTCTCTGGCTGATCCCCAGCTTGCATGAGCGCAACCACGCCGCCGCGCGAGACCCCAGAGAAAAGCACTGCGCCATCGCTCACGTCAGGGCGTTCTCGAAGTGCCGCCAAGGCGGCATTTGCATCGATTAGAGCCCTGTCTGCGCCGGGCAGGGAAAGACGCGCTTCAGTCGAATAGCCTTGAGGTCGATCTTCAGAGAAACCCTCATCGTAAAGCCCATCAGATCCGCCGCGACCTCGACGCTGAGGGAAAGCAACGATCCAACCGTGGGCATTTAGAACGTCAGCAAACCAGTCGTTTGTGAAAAACCACTCAAAGTCGCGTGGATTTTTTCCAGAACCCGTTGATCCATGGTGGATAAGCGCCAGAGGAAATGGGCCATCGCCATCAGGAACATATAGGGCGGCCGCAAGTTCGATTGTTTCGCCGCCTTCCACTAGGTCTGTCATGAGAGATTGGCGCAGCCCAAGCTGAAACCAGTCATCGGTCGGTGTCGCGAGGACTGCCGATAGGTCTTGGCGTTCCAACACCGCGAAGCGATCTTCGGTTGGGTATATTCCACGCAACCGGCCTGTGTCCGAGATCGTATAGCGCGCTGCAAAACCATCGTCCGTGAAGACTAAAGTTTCATTCTCTTGACGGGCTTTGGCCCTAAACCAATTGCCACCGCCCTGCTGGCCACGCCCTACCGAATAGATGACGTCAATCAGCCCAGATTCGTCGACGCCTTCCACCACGAGGACATGGTGACGCCAAGAATCCCATCTGCCTACCCAGACACCAGCGAAAAGCGAGTTCCCCTCTTCATTGATCTCGATGCCGCTCGGTAGCGGTACGTCGCCAATCAAGATTGTGTTCTCCGCCCGAACCTGACTGGCGACCGAGATCGCAGTGGCAACGGCAAAGAGCGGTCCCATGACTAACTTCCAAATTATGCCCGGCTGATCTTGCATGCTTACATTACAGCACAGATTGCGACCGCTCGCGATCAGTGCTTTGCCCGACAGCATCGAACCCGACATTTGCCGCCTTGCCAAAACTCGGAGGTATGGGCTCCTAGCAGCCATCCGCTTCGTCATTCCGCGCTTCCGCATTGTGGGTGGCAACAGGGTTACCGGACGGGTGCGCGTCGCTCCTATCAGACAGGATCGCCACGGCCGCGCGCCCTGTTAACCATTCCAAGCCACCGCCATCGGCGCCGACGCGATACCGACGTGATGCCGACAGGATGCCGACCCCGGAAAACCCTTGCGCCGCGGGCGTTAACCCCCGATTCACGCGGGCCGTTGTGCAGCGGCGCCGTGCGGTGCGTTAACCCGGCCTCAACGTCTTGAACTCCGCCGCCTTCGGGCCTATCTTCGGGTTCGAGAGGTTGGCGCGGGCGAGCGCCTCGCCAACCCGGTCAGGTCCGGAAGGAAGCAGCCGTAACGAGCCCCGCTTGGGTCGTTGTCCAGCCTCTCACCACAGCGAATGGCCGTCCCGAAAGGGGCGGCCATTCGCGTAGCCGGCAGCCGTTTCGCGAGCCGAAATGCCGAGCGGCTCAGCGTAGCTAATTCAATCGCATCATGGTATCCC
>JAHEKA010000382.1 GCA_024638585.1 Rhodospirillales bacterium | reverse complement strand
TGCGTATTTGACCAGGAAGGTGCCGCCCAAGGCGATCGCCACGGCGCCGAGCCACACCAGCCAGCGCGAAGCCAACTTCTCTTCGAAGTTTCGGAACCTCTCCCGGGCCGACAGGAGCGGCGGGGCAGCAGCGGCTGCGGCGGCGACGCTGTCAGGGATGTCCTCTCGAACGGGCGGTGCGCCGCTTTCAGAGTGCTCCGATGCCGCACCATCGGCGACCGGCTCGGCCTCTTCCGTGCCCTGGCCCGGATCGGCACCTCCGGTTTCCCCGCCGGTGCCAGAGCGCTCTTTCAGGGCCTGCAATTCCACTCGAACCTCGCCCAGGGCGGCCGTCACTTGACGCAAGGCTCGGGCGGCGCCGACCGCCTTCGTGAGCGCCACGATGGCAAGGATCAACGGGCCAAAAAAGAAGCCCAGGCCCATGAGGATGAAAAGACCTTCCATGGCGCTCCCGCGCGGATCGGCGCCCTATCGCGCCTCGCGCTGCCTCCCGGCGATATTAGAGCATTGGCGGCGCAAGCTGGGCCAGCACTTCCGCGGCGACCAGGACTGGCGCGCAAGCTTCATGGGGAGGGGCGGAAACCGGCCTCGACATAGGCGGAGAGGTCGCTGCCGAGCCATTCGGTGGGTATTTCCTTGCAGGTCCCTTCTGCCAGCGCCTTGCGGTATATGATCCCGCCCGCCGCGGCGAACTGGATGGCGAGGCCGGAATTGTTCTTGTAATAGACGATGTCCCTGCCCTCCCCGGGCTGCGCCAAGCCGCGGGCGCCGGTGAACAGATCGCCCAGCTCGATCACCCTTTCGCGCTCTACGGCGCCCTCGGCGAACAGGTCGGTGAGCTCCGTCTGGTTGTTCTCGGTGACACTTTCCCAGTCGTTGATGAGGATGGTGTGGGCGCGTTCGAACACCCGGCGGTCGACCTCATGGCGCTTGTGATTGACGTCCGAATTGGCGATCGAGACCACCATCTGGCCGTCCTCCAGCCAATCGCCCTCGAATACCGGGATCGCCGACGAGGTCGCGCAGCACACCACATTGGCGCCTGCCACCACCTGCTTCGGATCATCGACGGCGATCACCTCGAAATTGCGTTTGCCGAAGGAGGCGGCAAAGGCGTCGCGGTGCTCGGCACTGGGGCTGAAGACGTGGACACGCTCGATCGGGCGGACGGCGGTGACCGCCTCCAGCGCGGTGCGCGCCTGCTTGCCGGAGCCGAACAGCCCCAGCACCGAGGCCTCCGCCGCCGCCGCGTGATCGACCGCCGCCCCGGTGGTCGCACCGACCCGCATGCCGGAAAGCTCGAACTCGTGCATCAGGGCAAGCGGCTCCGCCGTCGCGATGCTGTAGAGGATCACGAGACCCCAATTGAACGGCCGGGGGTTTTCGTTGCGCGAATTGCGCGCGCTGCCCGGCGGGTTCATCTGCTTGATCTGGGAGCCCGCGCGCACGCAGGCGATCCCCGCCGTGGGCGAGGCGCCGACATGGATGTTGGCCCAGTAGCGCTTGTCGGCATCGGGATGCTGGGCGAGATAGCGCACCCGGGGCCGGTTGACGGCGACGCCCTTGGCGAAATCCTTGAAGGCGATCTCCATCGCCTCGATGCATTCGCCCATGGTCAACAGGCGCTCGACATCCGCGCCGGTGATGATCAACGTCATCGCCTTCCCTCCCCTTTTCGGGGCCGCTGCCGGGGCGGTTCCCCGCCCTGCTGCGGCCATGGCCATGGTGGCCGATGGCCGGCCAAAATAAAAGCGCCCCCGAAGGGGCGCTTAGGTTGAAACCAATTGGTGGCGCCGGGGCTTTCTGAGGGCCCGGGTCGCTTTTCTTCGCTGGGTTCAGCGATCCATCAAAAGGCGAGCGTGACCGAAGTCTCCGTATCAAACCCACCCACGACCGCCGACAAGGCGAAGCTTCTCACCAAGGGTTTAGACATCCGATCACCTCCTTTCCGTTGTTAATGACGCGACGCAGCATCGTGCCAGACCCCGCGCCTGTCAAGGCCATTTTGGCGTGCCGGGAGCTCCGCCGGAAGCACCGGGCGGCGCTCAGCGCAACCCGCCGGGCTCCGGCGCCATCCGATCTGGGATGGTGTTTTCAGGGCGTCGGCCGGTGCCGCTTTTCGGGGCTTTGTCGGAGCCGGGCGCGGGTCCGGCGGCCTTGGCCTCCTCCGCCACCTTGCGCACCTTGCCGTCGGAAAAGATCACGTGCTTGCCGCGATAGACCCACATCTCATCGCTGGGTGGCACCCGAAGGGTATGGCGCGGCCGGCCCCAGGCGGCGCGCACCGCGGCGGTGTTCCATCCCGTCTCCACCCGCCCGGCGAGGATTCCGTCGATCCACGCTTCCGGGAAGCGCTTGGCCAGCCGCGCCCGGCGGGCGGCTTCGGTGCGTGCTTTGCGTTCGGCGCGGGCACGGTCCCGCGCGGCCTTGCGCTCCTCTTCCCGCTTGCGCGCCCGGGCCTGCCATTCCTCGCGCTGCTTGGCGGCGCGCGCCTTGCGTTTTTCCTCGCGCTTGCGCGCGCTCTCCCTGTAAAGCCTGGCCCGGCGTTCGGATTCCTGCTTGCGGCGCGCCGCGCGGGACTTGCGCTCGCGTGCCAGCCGGGCCTGACGCGCCGCTCGTTCCGCCGCCTTGCGCGCCTTGTCCGCTTCCGTAAGGCGCCGCAACTCGTCGGGCATGCCGGCAAGGATGGCACCGCGCGGGGTGGAACTAACGAAGGCGAGCGCATTGACTCCGGTGAAGCCGCTCTTCGCCCGGTTCCGGTTGCGGTAGCGGCCGCGGCTCGGCGTCGTGGTCTGCGGCGCGAGACGCCCAGCCTCCAGATAGGCGATCAACCCGCCGCCGAGATCGACGCGATAGAAATAGCATTCATTGGCGCCGCGTTTGTTCCGCTGGGAATAGGTCGAGCTGTAGCACGGCACCGCATCCAGCCCCTGCACGGTGAACCGGGTGAGGCGCACCGGCCGGAACCGGGTCTTGGGCTTCTTGAGCCAGAGGGTATAGGGGGCGCGGTAGAACCAGGTGGTGGCCTTGACGGTCCGCGTCTGCCCCCGCTTGCTTCCGAAGCCGTAGGTCATGGTCCAGCTTGGCTGGAAGACGTAGCCCTTGCCGACATGCTTGCGCCGTGCCTCGAGCGCCGCTTCCCGCAGCTTGCGGGCCTTTTCGCGCAGGATCTGATCCTCCTTCATGACCGGTGGCGCGGCGCCGGGTGGGGCGTCCAGCCCCGGCAGGCCCTGAGCCAGCGCGGGGCCGGCCATCAAACCCGCCGCCAACAGGACGAACACGGCGGCGCCGGGGCCGGGGCCGGGGCCGGGGCCGGGGCCGGGAGTCTTGCCGGATCGGGCGATGGCCTCGGCCAGGTCAGTCAGCGCCCTTGTGTTCCCGGCTATCGCGATCAAGGCCAGCGGCAGCGACAGCGTCACCAGGAATCCAAGCGCGCCCAACACCACACCGATGCTGACCTCCCGCACCCGCCGGCCCTGGCGCCGGGCCCGAGCCTGGAGGTCCGCCGCCCGATCCCGGTCCCGGGCGGCATCGCGCCACAGGCTGCAATAGGCCGCCAC
>JAHEKA010000381.1 GCA_024638585.1 Rhodospirillales bacterium | reverse complement strand
CGAGGCATTGAAATGGTACGCCGAAGCCGCAGGGCAGGGGCATGCCGGGGCTGCTGCTGCCCAGGCCCGCCTGTTGGCCACCTCGAAAGACGATGATGTACGGGACGGAAAAAAGGCGGTTGAACTGGCGGACCGCGCCATGCGGGCCAAACGGACCGTCGACACGCTGGACACCCTGGCCGCGGCCTATGCCGAGGTGGGGCGCTATTCCGCCGCGGTGCAGATGCAGCTCCAGGTGCTGGAGATGCTCCGCGTCCAGCGGGCGTCGGCGAAACGGGTCAAACCCTATCGCCGGCGGCTGGCGCTCTACAAGGACAAGAAACCCTATCGGGAATGACCCTCGGCTTGACAGGATCGAACGCAGCCCCTATGGTCGCGCCCGCTTCCGCCCCAAGGGCGGTGAAAAGGACGGAAAGATGAAGGTTCTCAACTCTCTCAAGTCTGCCAAGACCCGCGACAAGAATTGCCGAATCGTGCGGCGCAAGGGCCGGATCTACGTCATCAATAAGCGCAACCCGCGGTTCAAGGCGCGCCAGGGCTGAGCTCGCCTGCGCGCTGCGCCGAACCGTCGAGCCGCCCACCGGGCGGCTTTTTTGCGTGCCGCCCCGGCCCGCGTCAATCCTGGATGGGGTGAATGCGCAACACGTTGGTCGCGCCCGGGGTGCCGAACGGAACCCCGGCGGTCACCACCACTTTTTGCCCCTTGCGGGCAAAGCCTTCCCGGGCCGCCACCCGCGCCGCGCGGGTCACCATCTCGTTGAACGAGCGCACGTCGCCGGTGATGACCGCATGCACGCCCCAGACAACCGCCATGCGTCGGGCGGTATCGCGGCAGCCGGTGAGGCAGACCACGGGCACGTCGGGGCGCTGGCGCGAGGCGCGTAAGGTGGTGGAACCGGAGGTGGTGAAGGTGACGATCGCCGCCGCCGAGATTGTCTCGGCCACCGAGCGTGCCGCGGCAGTAATGGCATCGGCATCATTGCCAAGCGCGGCCACCCGGGCCGCATCCGTGATGGCATGGAAGTGGGGGTCGCGTTCCACCCGGCGGATGATGCGGTCCATCATGGTCACGGCGGCCGGTCCGTGTTGCCCCACCGCGGTTTCCGCCGACAACATCACCGCGTCGGCGCCGTCGTAGATCGCGGTGGCGACATCGGACGCCTCGGCCCGGGTTGGGGCCGGGGAATGGATCATCGATTCCAGCATCTGGGTGGCCACCACCACGGGTTTGCCGGCTTCGCGGCAATGGCGGACCACTTGCTTCTGGACGGTGGGCACGTCCTCGGGCGGCATTTCCACGCCTAGGTCGCCGCGCGCCACCATCACCGCATCGGACTGGGCGATGATCGCGTCCAGCTCACCGATGGCCGAAGGTTTCTCAAGCTTCGACATGATTCCGGCCCGTCCCTTGACCAGGCCGCGCACTTCGGCGACGTCATGGGCGCGCTGGATGAAGCTGAGCCCGACCCAATCGGCGCCGTTGGCCAGGGCGAATTTCAGATCGCGGCGGTCTTTCCGCGTGAGCGCTTTGAGGCCGAGGACCGTATTCGGCAGGTTGACCCCCTTATGGTCGGACAGGGTGCCGCCGGTCATGACCCGGGTTTCTGCGAAATCGCGCCCCCGCGCTTCGATCCGGAGGCGAAGCCGACCGTCGTCGATCAGGATCTCGTTCTTGGGGCGGATCGCTGCGAACACTTCCTTGTGGGGCAGTGTGACCCGGTGGACGTCGCCGGGGGCCTTGGACATGTCGAGGCGGAACTTGTCGCCCTTCTTGAGCGTGACCTTCCCCTCGGCGAAGGTGCCGATGCGGATTTTCGGGCCCTGAAGGTCGGTCAGGATCGCGATGGGACGGCGGTATTTTTGCTCGACGCCGCGGATAATGTCGATCAGCGCTTTGATGTCTTCGTGGGAGCCGTGGGAAAAATTGAGGCGGAATACGTCGGCCCCGCGCCGGTAGAGAGTCTCGATCTGGCGCTGGGTTTGGCTCGCCGGTCCCAAGGTGGCGACGATTTTTGCATTGCGGCGGCGGCGCATGGCGGCACACTAGCCTCAGTGTATGGCAAGCGCCAGTCATCTTTGATCGGTGCCGCCTGCGGCCGTTCGATTGATCCGCCGATCGGCGCCTGGGTATAGTGAGGCGCATGGCCACGGGCCCGGCGAGCCAGGGCCCGGAGAGGAGCTGCATGATGGAAATGCCCATCCCTGACCGCCGCATCGTCGCACGGCGCCGGGAGATCGCGCGTGATCTGCGTCGCCTGCTTCCCGCGGACGCGGTGATCGACCGTGTCGCCGAACTGTCGGCATATGAAAGCGACGGGTTCACCGCCTATCGCCAGACTCCGCTTATCACCGTTCTGCCGGCAAGCCGCGACGAGGTTGCCGCCGTGCTGCGCTATTGCCAGGCGGAGGGGATCAAGATCGTCCCCCGGGGAGCCGGCACGTCTCTGTCGGGCGGTGCGCTGCCCTTGGCCGACGGCATCACCCTGGGCCTTGCCCGGCTCAATGCGATCACCGATATCGACCTCGCCAACCGCACCGTCACCTGCGGGCCAGGCACCACCAATCTGGCGATCAGCGAATTGGTGGCGCCGGACGGTTACTACTACGCGCCCGATCCGTCGAGCCAGGTGGCGTGTTCCATCGGCGGCAACGTGGCCGAGAACGCAGGCGGCGTGCATTGTCTGAAATACGGCCTCACCACCAACAACCTGATGGGGCTGGAGCTGGTCCTGATGGGCGGAGAAGTGCTGCGCCTCGGGGGCAAGCAGCTGGATGCGCCGGGGCTCGACCTGATCGGCGTGATGACCGGATCCGAGGGTCTGCTCGGGGTCATCACCGAGGTCACCGTGCGCATTCTCAAGCGGCCCGAAAGTGCTGCCGCCTTTCTTGCCGGATTTCAAGCGGTCGAGGACGCGGCACGGTGCGTCGGCGCGGTGATCGCGGCGGGCATCATTCCCGCCGGCATGGAGATGATGGACGGCCCGGCAATCCGTGCCGCCGAGGATTTCATCGCCGCCGGCTACCCGATCGAGGCCGAGGCACTGCTGATCATCGAGACCGACGGGCCCGAGCCCGAAGTGGCCGCCGCCGCCGCCCGCATCGAGGAGATCGCCCGGGCCGCAGGCGCCACCAGCTTCAGGGCCAGCGAGTCGGAGTCCGAACGCCTCGCTTTCTGGGCCGGACGCAAGGCCGCGTTCCCGGCGGTGGGCCGCATCGCGCCGGATTACTACTGCATGGACGGCACCATTCCGCGCGCCAGCCTGCCAAAGGTGCTGGCGCGGGTATCGGAGCTGTCGCGGGAATACGGGTTGGCCGTGGCCAATGTCTTCCACGCCGGGGACGGCAATCTGCATCCCCTGATCCTCTACGATGCCAACGCCCCCGGCGAACTGGCACGGGCCGAGGCCTTCGGCAACGATATCTTGAGGCTTTGCGTGGAGGTGGGCGGCGTGCTGACGGGAGAGCACGGCGTCGGCGTGGAGAAGCGCGATCTCATGGGCGAGGTGTTTACCGAGGACGACCTCAACCATCAACAGCGGCTCAAATGCGCCTTCGATCCGGACGG
>JAHEKA010000380.1:1060-3591 GCA_024638585.1 Rhodospirillales bacterium | reverse complement strand
ACCATCGTCGTTGTGGAGCCGCGCCTTGTCCCCTTGTTTCGCCGCAGCCTGCCCGGTGCTGAGGTTTGCGACACGATCGGGGAGGGGGCAGGCGAAATCGATTTCACCGCCACAAGGGGCGATCTGATCGGCGACTTCCTGCCGAAGGAGGCCGGGGAAGATCCCGAATTCCAACCCCTTACCGCGGATTCGGAAATGACGGCGGCCTTGCGCGCGCGCTACCTTGCGGGGGGTGAGCGGCCCTTGATCGGCCTGTTCTGGCGCTCGAGCCATTTCGGCAAGGAGCTTCCAGGATTAGCGGACTGGGCCCGGTTCATTGCCGCCGTGGACGGCGTCTTCGTCTCGCTGCAGTATGGTGACGTGACAGATGATATCGCCGCGCTGGGCGCGGATCGGGTGATCCTCGATCCCGCCATCGATCAGATGACCGACATCGACGGCTTCGCCGCGCAGGTGGCCGCCCTCGACGCGGTCGTGGGCATTTCGGGGACGCCGATTCACATGGCCGGCGCCTTGGGCATTCCCACCCTGGTGGTGCGCGACGACTGGTTCCGCCGCCAGTGGTCGGTGATGAGCGACCGCGTCCCCTGGTACCCAAACTTGCGGGTGGTCGGCAAGGATGGACGGCCCTGGCGCGTGGTCCTCGACGAAGCAAGGCAGGTGCTGGCATCATTTCTGAGCACGGGCAAGGGAGACCGGCCATGACCGGCGGTCCGGATCAGGGCGGGGTCGCGCCGGCCGACCTCAAGCTAAACATCGGCTGCGGGGCCAAGCCGCGGGCCGGGTGGACCAACGTGGACAAATATCCCAGCGGCTGGGAAGACCTGGTGGGCGATATTTGCGCCGGCCTCGATCTGCCAGACGGCTGCGCCCTTGAAATCCTCTTGGACAATGTCATCGAACATTTGGACTCGATCCCCGACGCCATGGCGGAGCTTCATCGGCTGCTGGCGCCGGGCGGCCGGCTGGAAATTCGCACCCCGCACTATTCCTCCGCCGCGTCCTGGCGCGATCCCACCCATGTCAGCCATCTGGGATACTTCTCGCTGGATTACTTCTGTTCCGGCCACCGGGCGAACTACACCGGCGACTTCCGGTTCGAGATGGTGGAAAAGCAACTGTCCTTCGGCGGCAACCTGCTGGGTTTGATCGGCCGCGGCCTGTTCGCGCTCTCGCCCGAAAAATGGGAAAAGCGCTGGGCGTTCATGTTCCGGGCCTCGACGCTCCGGGTCGTGCTGACCAAGCCTGCCGCGGCCGCGGAGGCAATGCCCGGCTGACCCCGGGATCGGCTCCCGACAATTCGTGCACTGTCATTTCGTGAAGATGTAGTTCTTCGCCTTGCCTTCCGCCCTCTCGCCCTGGTCGCCGGGATGGAAGCCGCTTCCTTCGATGATGTCCAGGCACGCCTGGTATTCGTCGTGGCGGTCGAACATCTCGACCAGGATCGAACGGCATTGGGGGTTCGACAGGGTCGAGCGGGCCCCCTGCAGAACCAGGAGCTCGTTGCCGTCGACGTCGATCTTGATGTGATCGGGCGAGAAGCCGGTCCTGGCCGTGAAATCGTCGACGGTGATGCCGGGGCTGCCCTGGGAAAAGCCCTCCCCCAGCTCCTCGCCCTTCCAGTTGACGTTGCGGTCGAAGGATGATCGTGCCCCGCCCCAGCGGTATTCGCCGACGTTGAGTTCCGCCACCTTGGTTTCCGAATGGATCGAGAACGGATAGGCCACGACCCGGCCGCCCAGCCCGTTATCGGCGATGTTGAGATTGAGCAGCGCGAAGTTGAGTGCATCGGGCTCGATGCAGCGGACTTCATGCCCTCTGATCCCTGCGTAGAGCGAATAGACGCCGACATTGGCGCCGATATCGAGAAGCTTGCCATGGGCCTCGAACCCGTCAATCCAGGCGAGGGTTTCGGGTTCCTTTGTGGAAAACGTCTCGGCCCGCATGCGGGTCATATGGCCGAAATTGCGCAAGGTGAACAGCATCCGGCCCTGGTGTGTCACCGCGTGCCGGCGCGCGAGGATCCGCTTGGTCACGGACCCGCCCAGACGGGTGAACGTCTTGCGAAGATTGGCGAAGGAGATGGATGTCATGGCGGTGAAACGGCTCAAGGCCGCCTCGGGCGGGCGCTTCTCAGTGCGGCCTGGCGGCTGATCGGGGAACGGATGAGACAACATATCCATTTTTGCCCGGTTGTATATATTGAAGCCCCGCCGCCCCAGACGACCGGCGGGGCGACCGAAAAACCGATGCGAGGTGCCGATGCTCCACTTCGAGCACATGCAGCTTGATTATGAACCCTATCCCGTCGGGCTGATCCCCGGTGTCCTGGAGGCCGACTCGCCGTCGGTACGGTGTGGGCATGCAGCAGCGCTCGCTCGGCGACACGGGCCTGAAGGTGTCCCGGCTGGGGCTGGGCACGATGACGTGGGGCCGCGACACCGACGAGCACGAGGCGCGCGACCAGCTGACCGCGTTCGTCGAGGCCGGCGGGACGCTGGTGGACACCGCGGCCGCCTACGGCAACGGCT
>JAHEKA010000380.1:0-1050 GCA_024638585.1 Rhodospirillales bacterium | reverse complement strand
GCGTATCCGCCGCTGGAGCTGTTCCGGTACATGCCGAAGCTCGGCAACAAGTACTCGCTGTCATCGTCCAATCACCGCAAGCTCTATTACCGATATCTCGCCGACACCCCGGTCTGGGCGCAATTCCACGACTACATCCTGAGCAAGGACTTCATCGAGCAGACGTTCCAGGCACTTGCGGACAGCCATGTCGATCTGGGGCTCAAGCGCTACCGCGTGGTGTCCGGGAAAAGGAGCAACCACGCCAATGCCTGGAACCGGCTGATGCGGACCACGGAATTGTCCGCGCGGTTCGAGTTTTCCATGATGAACGGGGTGGGCGGGCATATCCGGCCCCACACCGACACCGCGCGCAAGTTGGTGACTTTCGTATTTTCCATGGTGGCGCCGGGTGAATGGGACGCGGGGTGGGGCGGCGGCACCACCGTGGTCCGGCCCAAGGATCCGAGTTTCATGTTCAATCGGGTCAACCGATACCTGGGTTTCGAAGACGTGGATGAGGTGAAGACCTTTCCCTTCCTTGCCAACCAGGCCCTGATCTTCGTCAAAACCTTCAATTCCTGGCATGCGGTCATGCCAATGACGGCGCCGGGCGAAGACAAGCTGCGCAAGACCATCACCGTCAACATCGAAAGCAAGAGATAAGACCGGTGATCGCCGTGCCGGGCCTTGGGGTGCCGGCCCTCGCCACTCGCCACGGTGAATCCAAGATGATAGGTTTTCCGCTATCCGGTCGCGGACGCGGTGCCGAAGCCCCCGGTCCTGGCCGTGCCCGCTGACGGAATTGAACGCCGCCAATGCCCGATCGACCCACCATCTCCGCCATCCTCATCACCCGCGACGAATGTGAAAACATCGCCGACTGCCTCGATCGCCTGGGCTTCTGCGATGAGATCATTGTTGTGGATTCAGGCAGCACCGACGGCACACCCGACATTGCCGCGTCCCGCGGCGCCCAGGTGTCGATCGAGGCCGACTGGCAGGGCTATGGTGTCCAAAAGCAGCGCGCGCTCGACCGCGCAGGCTCCGATTGGGTGCTGGCGGTCGATG
>JAHEKA010000017.1 GCA_024638585.1 Rhodospirillales bacterium | reverse complement strand
TTCCGGTGTCGCGCCGGCCCTGCTGTTCGGCGGGCCGACGAGTGTTGCCATGGAGGTTTGGCCGCTCAGCATCTTCCCGACCATCCTGGTGCCGTCCTTCATCATCGCCCATGCGGTGGTGATGCTGAAGGTGCGCCACTTGCGGCGGACCGGCGCCGCGGGTTAGGCGGCTCCGCGGGGGGCGGGGGCCTAGCCCTCGTCCTCCTGCAGCTCGACCGTGACATCGCCCATCACCTTGGCCATGCAGCACAGCCGGTCGTCGGGACCGGCATCCATGGTTTCAAGGGTCAGGTCTTCCGCCTCGGTCTTTTCCGACAGGTTCCCCGCCCCGGCGACGATGCGCGCGATATCGGTGCCGCAGATGCCCTCGGTGCAGTCATGGGTGATGGCAATCCCCTGGCGGGTCGCGCCCACCAGGATGGTGGTGCCGGCATCGACCTCGATGACGCGGCCTTCGGGCAGGAACGTGATTTTCGCCATGGGTGGGTCAGCCCATCGCCTCGAGCCGGCTCGCCGCCGCCTCGATCATCCATTCCGGCGTCTCATTGGCGCCGATCACGCCGACCGCGCCCGCACCTTCGAACCAGGCGGGGTCGAGGTCGTCGGGATGTTTGATCTCGAACACCTTGTCCGTGAATGAGCGCGCGGTTTCCACCATGCGGTTGGTCATGCCCTCGGTCCAGCCGATGATGACGATGGCGTCGGTGTCCCGCGCGAGGTCCGCCACCACCGGCAGGCGCTGAAGCGAATCGATGCAGGCGGTGTTGCGGATGTGGACATCGGCGAAGCGGTCGAGCAGCACCGCGATGATCTCTTTGTAGGTCTCGATCCAGAAGGTGGTCTGGACGATCACGCCGATGGGCTCCTTGCGGGTCAGGTTGATGCTGTCGATATCGGCCACCGTGGGCACGATGAAGAAGGGCCGGCCGAGCTTTTCGGCGATGCCGCGGATGCGCGGGATGCCGTGATGGTTGGGGTCCGACAGCATGACGAGGTTGAGCCCTTTCTCCAGGAATTCGACCGCCGCCTCTTCCTGTTCCACGACATAGGGACAGGTCGCGTCGGCGATGACCTCGAGCCCGCGTTTTGCCGCCTCCTCGCGCACCTGGGGCGGCGCCCCGCGCACGCCGAAGATCAGGGAATCGTCGATGTCGTCGAGATTGTCCGTCGTGCTCAGGCCCTTGCCCTCGAAATCGGCCTTGTCATAGGCGAGCAAATCGTTGTCGGGCCGGAGAGACCAGATCTTGAGCGGCCGGTTGAGCTTCTGGGCATAACGCCGGTGCATGGTGCCGGCGCGATGGACGCCGATGCACAACCCGTTCTTGGGAATTCCCTTCTTGCCCTTGAGATCGCCGCGAATGACTTTCATGGGAGGCTCCGCCTATTGCGTATGGTCGGTCATGAGCCTATTCGGGATCATCGCGGGCGGCAAGGAAAGGAACGGTTTGTTGCGCGCCGAATGATGAAAGAAAATGCCCTAACCCAATGCCCGCTTTGAGTCATAAGCGGTCATTAAGTTAACGTCCGCTTTTAGCCAAAAGCGGATATTAGGATGATTCTTTGGCGTGATATGCCAAAGTCAGTCTCGGCCATCGAAGAGTGCGTCAAAGATCGCACATTCCTGGCTCCGATCCCCCTCGCACTCACCTGCGAGGTCACTGAGCGCCGCATCCAGCCTTTTTAGATCTGCTATCTTGTCTCGAACGTCTGCCCTGTGGCTCAAGGTCAGAGACTTCACATCGGCACAGGTATAATCGCCGCTATCCGCCAGGCCCAGAAGGCTGCGGACTTGATTCAGGGTAAATCCCAACTCCCGCGCACGCCGAATGAACGTCAGGCGTTTCATGTGCTCGGCGTCATACATCCTGTGGCCGCCTTCGCTACGACGCGGGTCCGGCATTAACCCTTCGCGCTCGTAAAATCGGACAGTCTCCGCCCGGCAACCCGCCCGTTTGGCGAGTTCGCCGATCAAGAAGTCCGTTCGGGTGTTTTTCGGTTCCATAGTTTTCTCTTGAACCTGTAGTAACTACAGGGTGCATCCTATCATCGAATATTCCTTCAACACAGGAGACAATTATGGCTGATCAACGCCGGATAGAAATTTACAGCGCTGGCTGCCCAACCTGCGAAGAAGCCATCGAACTCGTGACCGGCATCGCCTGCCCGTCATGCGACGTAGAGGTACTGGATATGAACGATGCCGATGTTGCGGCGAAGGCGAAGCAACTTGGGATCCGTTCCGTACCCGCGATCGTCGTCGACGGCAATCTCGCCGATTGTTGCTCTGGCCGAGGGCCAGATGAAGCATCTCTGAAGGCGGCCGGGATTGGGAAGCCCCTGACATGAAGAACAGCACTTTGCTCAAGACGGGTGTCACCTGCACCTGTGTCACCGCATTGTGTTGCGTGACGCCGGTGCTGGTGATCCTGCTAGGCACCGTTGGCCTATCAGCGTTGGTGGGTTATCTCGACTACGTCCTTTTGCCCGCCCTTGGTGTCTTTATAGGAATCACGGCATATGCCCTGATCGTGAGGCGGAGGCAACGTGATGGAGCTTAACTCCACCATCACATGTCCTGAATGCGGGCACAAAGCAGACGAGGCAATGCCCACCAATGCTTGCCAGTACTTCTATGACTGCCAAGGGTGCGGTGCGGTGTTGAAACCACTCGCGGGCGATTGCTGCGTATTCTGTTCCTACGGCAGCGTTCCTTGTCCTCCTATTCAGGATGCGGCAGGCAAGGAAAGCCGGGGCAATAATTGCTGCGGCTAATGGCGGGTGGCTTGCGTCCGCTTTGGGTCGGAAGCGGACGTTAGGTCAACGGCTGGCCGCTTAGGATATGGCCGGCAAATTCCGAGCTTTCTCAAGTTCAGCGGGTGTCTGGTCGCGGGCGGGATTAGAAAATCCCGCGGCGGATCAGGTTGAGTCCGATCACCACCATGGAGACCAAGAGCACCTTGCGGAAGCGATCCTCGTCGATCCGCCCGCGCACCCACTGGCCCAGCACAAGCGCCAACCCCACCGGGATCAAGGAGATCAGGCCCGGCACGATGTGCTGGGTTGAGAGCACGCCAAAGCCCACCAGGGAAACCCCCGCGGGGATCAGCATGGAGAGATAGACCAGGCCCATGGCGCCGATGAATTCCTCCTTCTTGAGGTGCAGCGCCACCATCAGCATGATGACTGCCGGTCCGCCGATCAGCACCATCCCGCCGAAGAACCCGCCGATGGCCCCGGCGGCGATGCTGACCGGGCGTTCCCAGCGGGGGCTGACCCGCAAGGTGGGCCTGGCGAGGGAGGCCGCGGCAAAGAAGGCGACGGCAAGGCCCAACAGGATAGAAACCGTGCCCGGGCTGAGCCGCACCAGGGAGTAGGTCCCCACCGGCGTTGCCATCACCGTCACCAGCATCATCGGCGCAAACCGCCTGGCCATGATCGCGAGGTGCCCGCCGGCCAGCGCCTGATAGAGATTGGAGACAAGGATCGGGAAATAGGTCACCGCCACGACGTCGGGGATCGGCGCGAACATGGAGAGGATGGGCGTCGCCACCATCGGCAGGCCAACCCCCAGGACGCCCTTGGACAGGCCGCCGATGGCGAGAGCGCCTATTGCGATGACGATGGTCCAGAGCGTGAGATCCATATGACCGCAGGGCTGGGGGTTGTGGAAAGGAGATCGGGCGATGAGGCCGTCTCCCCCTGATCGCCGTTTCCGGTGCCCCCGTCAACCCAAAAGCCCCGGCTGTGCGTCTTGCGGTGGCCGCCGGATTGGGGGACAGTGGAGGGAATTGAGGATCAGGAGGCCAGATGGCGGAGACCGCCCCCGACACCAGATTCGCCGATTGGATCGGCCGCAGCCAAACCATAGAGGATTTCATCGCGCCGACGCCGGTGGCGGCCCTGGAGGCTACGCTGGACAGCTTTGGGCCGGTTCCGGGGATGGGGGCGCCGCTGCCGCCGCTCTATCACTGGCTCTATTTTCTGCCCCTGGCGCCGACGTCCGAGCTGGACATTGACGGCCATCCCAAGCGCGGCGGATTCCTGCCGCCGGTCACGCTGCCCCGGCGCATGTGGGCGGCATCGGACGTCACTTTCTCCGGCGCCATCCCCATCGGCGCGCCGGCGACCCAGACCTCGGTCATCGAGGACGTGGCCGAGAAACAGGGGCGCAGCGGGCCGCTTGTCTTCGTCACCATCCGTCACGAGGTGTCGGGCGCCGAAGGTCCCGCCGTCACCGACCGCCAGACCGTGGTCTACCGCGAAGCCCCGCCCGGTGGCGCCGAGACCGTCCCCGGCGGCACGCCGGCACCGGCGGAAAGCGATTTCTCTCGCGTGGTGACGCCGAGCGCGGCGCTGCTGTTCCGCTATTCGGCGCTGATCTTCAACGCGCACCGCATTCATTACGATGCGCCCTATACCAAGGAGGTCGAGGGGTATCCCGGGTTGGTCGTCCATGGCCCGCTGCTGGCAACGTTGCTCACCGACCTGGTGCGCCGTGACCTGCCCGAAGCCGTCCTCACCCGCTTCCGCTTCCGCGCCGTCAAGCCGGTGTTCGACACCGCGCCCTTCACCCTGTGCGGCCGGCGCGAAGCGGACAAGGTGATCGCGCTTTGGGTGCGCGACGAAGCCGGTGATCTTTGCGTGGATGCATCGGCGGAGATCGCCTGAGGGCGTCCGCCCCATGGCCACCTCCTGCCGATCGTGCTAACCCTCGAAGCGGTGGGTCTTGTCAAATAGGCATCCGGGGGAGGGCAGGTTGGCGGATTGTGAGACCAGGGTCATCATCGGCGCCGGCCATGCCGGTGGCCGCGCGGCGGAAGCCATGCGCCAGGCAGGCTTCGCGGGCGAGATCGTCGTTATCGGCGAGGAGCCTCACGTGCCCTACGAACGGCCGCCGCTGTCGAAGGAGCTTCTGACCGGCGACGAAGGCCCCGATAAGACCTTTCTCAACCCGCCGGAGTTTTATGCCGACAACGCCATCGACCTGCGCCTGAACGCCCGGGCCGTGCGCATCGACCGGGCCGGGCACCGGGTGCTGGTTGCGGGCGGGGACGCGGTCGATTACGGCAAGCTCCTGATCGCCACGGGCGGCCGGGTGCGGCACCTGGCATGCAAGGGCGCCGATCTCGCCGGCATCCACACCATCCGCACCATCGACGACAGCCTGAGCCTGCGGCCCCGATTGACCGAAGGCGCCCGGGTGGTGGTGATCGGCGGCGGCTTCATCGGTTTGGAGGTCGCGGCCAGCGCGCGGACCCGCGGCGCCCATGTGACCGTGGTGGAACTGGCCGATCAGGTGCTGGCCCGGGTCGCCGATCCGGCGGTGGGCGACTTGGTCGCCGATCTGCATCGCAGCAGGGGCGTCCATGTCATGACCGGGGCGACCGTGGAACGGCTCGACGGCAACGGTCGGGTCGCGGAAGTGATCTGTACCGACGGGGAAACCGTCGCCGCCGATGTCGTTGTGGTTGGGATCGGCATCCTGCCCAACCAGGAGATCGCCGCCGATGCCGGGCTCGAGGTGGCCAATGGCATTGTGGCCGACGCATTCGGGCAGACCTCCGACCCCGACATCTTTGCCGCCGGCGATGTCGCCTTTCACTACAATCCCATCCTGGGCCGCCATCTGCGCCTGGAATCCTGGGAGAACGCGCAACTGGGCGCCATCGCCGTCGCCCGGAACATGGTGAGCGATCCGCAACCTTACGCCGCGGTGCCCTGGTTCTGGTCGGACCAGTTCGACCTCAATCTGCAGGTGGTGGGGGCGCCCGAGACCTGGGACCGGCTGGTGACGCGGGGCGATCCCGAAACCGGGCGCTCGGTGATCTTCTATATGGACGGCGCGCATGTTTGCGGCGCCACCGCTTTCAACCAGGGCCGGGAGGCGCGGCCCTTGCGCCGCATGGTCGAGAGTTCCGCCGCCTTTACCGATGCGGAACTGGCCGATGAAAGCCTGCGCCTGCGCGACCTCGCCGCGCGCGGGGACTGAACCGAAGGCACCGGCCGGAAGGGCGGGGCGGCAAAGAATCGGTTCGGGCGCCTCCGCCCCTGCGTTATAGTTTCCGGAAACAACAAGCGTCTTGATGACAAGGGTCTCGGTGCGGCGGGCGAACGGCCGCCGGCAGGAGCGGGGGAGGCGCAAACCGGTGACACCTCAGGACAACGAAAGACTGACCCGGGTCGGGCCGGGGACGCCGGCGGGCAACCTGCTGCGCCGCTATTGGTGGCCGGTATGGTTTTCCGCTGAGCTCACCGACAAGCCGGTACCGGTGCGCCTGCTCGGCGAGGACCTGGTGCTGTTCCGAGATGCGACCGGCAATTGCGGCCTGTTGGACCGGCGTTGCCCCCACCGCGGCGCATCGTTGGAGCTTGGCCGGGTGGAGGCGGACGGCCTGCGCTGCTGCTATCACGGCTGGAAGTTCGATCCGAAGGGGGCGTGCCTCGACATGCCGGCCGAGCCGGCCGACACGCCGCTGAGATCCGAGGTGCGCCAGACCGCCTATCCCGTCCAGGATCTCGGCGGGCTGGTGTTCGCCTATCTGGGGCCGGAGCCCAGGCCGCTGTTGCCCAACTACGACGTCATGGTGCGCGAGGACTGCAAGCGCGTCATCGGCGTCAAGACCGATCATTGCAACTGGCTGCAGCGCATCGAGAACGGTCATGACCCGGCCCATCTCGGCATCCTTCATGCCGCCGGCTATCCCCAGATCGCCTTGCAGCGCAATGTGTTTTCCCGGGACAAGACCTGGTACGGATTCCGCACCACGTCGAAATTCGAAGACGACATGGCCAAGGTCAGTCACCAGATCTTCCCCTCCCATACCCGGCGGGTCGGCGCCCGGGTGGGCGATCCGCCGCGCCATTACATCCATTACCGGGTGCCCATCGACGACACCCATACCGCCACCTGGTCGGTCCAGGTGGAATTCTCCGACACCGGGCCTTATGAGACCGTCTGCCGCGGTTGGACGCCGACCGAACGCATGGTCTATCGGCATCAGGACGACGGATGGTGGGGCATCCCGTCGCGCGACCAGGACCGCATCGCCCAGGAAAGCCAGGGGCGAATCCACGACCGCAGCCGCGAGACGCTGGGCACCTCGGATTCGGGGATTGTGCAATACCGCAGGCTGCTGGCCGGTGAGATCAAGGCGGTGGAAGAAGGCCGCGATCCGATGGGGGTGATCCGCGACCCGGCAAAGAATCAGTGCATCAGCTTCGACGCGACAATGAACTTCGCCGACGGCGCCAAGGGTGCGCCGGAGATGATCAGCACCTGAGACCGACGTTTTGTCCGGGCCGGCCAGTCCGGGTCCCGGTCCGTTCCAACATGACAAGGGAGGAAACCATGGCAGCCGAATTCATCGACGTTAACAATCACCCCAGGCTCGAAGAAGGCCACGGCAAGAAGATCCTTTTCAATTCGCGGGGCTTCCATACCTGGATTCACGGCGATTACGCCGGCGACACGGGGGTCATGCACAAGCACTCCGCCGATCAGACCTTCTACTGCATCGAGGGCGAGTGCACCTTCCACTTCGCCGACGGCTCCAGCCGAAAGCTGACCCCGGGCATGATCGTCCATCTCGACGCCGGCACGCTTTACCAGCTGGAGAATACCGGGGGCGGCTACATGGCGCTGCTCGGCAACCGGGCGGAGAACGGCAAGAACCCGCGCTATCTGGAAGACGGCGAAGAGGTTGCCATCAACCGCTCGGCCGAACAGGTCGCCGCCATGGAAAAGGCCAAGGCCGAAGCCAAAGGCTGAGGAAACCCCGCCTGGGCCTGTGCGCGCGGCCGGTCGCGGCCGCGCGCCGGGCTGGTGGGTGGGCAGGCCGGTCCGCGGCGATCAATTCGTTTCCCTTTGAAGGCGGAAGGTTTTACCCTCGCGCGCCATGCTCGGTGCCTTCTTTGCCATCTGTTCCGCCGCCACGTTCGGTTTCAATTCCGCCGCCATGCGCCGCGGCGTCCTTCAGGGCACCGTCTTTCAGGCCATTGCGATTACCGTGCCGATCGGCGTCCCGCTGTTCCTCCTCGCCGCCCTGATCGGCGGCCAACTGGGCGACCTCTTCGCCTTCGGCTGGGCCGGGACCGGATACCTGGCGGCGGCGGGCGTGCTGCATTTCGTCTGGGGGCGCTACTGGAACTATCGCGCGGTCAAGGAGATGGGCGCCAACCTGTCCGGCGCCGTGCAGCAGATTTCCCTTCTTGGGGCGCTGGCGGTTGCCATGGTGCTTCTGGGCGAGCAGCTGACGATCCTGCGCGTTATCGGCATCATCCTGGTGGTGGGCGGCCCCTTTATCATGACCAGCGGCCGGGGCCGCAAGCGGGGCGCAAAGGGAAAGGAAGAAGACGATCAGGCCAAGGAGGGGGCGGAAGAAAAAGAGGACACGGGCAAGGCGCCCGAGTTCCGTCCGAACATCCTGGCCGGCTACTTCGCTGGGGTCATGGCGACCTTGGGCTATGCCATGACGCCGACCCTGGTGCGCCTCGGCCTTGCCGATACCGGTGCCAGCCTGGCCGGGGGCACGATCTCCTACTTGGCCGCGACCCTCGCCTTCGCGGTGCTTCTGTTGGTGCCGGGCCAGCTCTATCACTGCCTCACCATCGACCGCACCGCCGCCAAGTGGTTCACCCTGTCCGGTGTCTTCGTGTTCCTCGCCCAGATGTTCCGCTACCTGGCGCTGGCGATTGCGCCGGTCACCGTGGTGACGCCGATCCAGCGCCTGTCCCTGGTCTTTCGCATCCTGCTGTCGACGCTGATCAACCGCGACTACGAAGTGTTCGACGCCCGCGTGGTCATCGGCATGGTGATCTCACTGATCGGCGCGCTGGCCCTCACCCTCAGCGTGGATCTGGTGGCGGAATTCTTCTCCCTTCCGCCGTGGGTGGCGGCCTGGCGCTGGCCGTGATCGGCGCCCACCGGGACGCCGAATTCGCCTTTCGCACCTGCGAAAACTCTGGAATTCCCAACATATTGTGGTATTTTCTTAAATAGCCACAAATTGCGGCGTTCGGAGGGACCGGCTTTGAGTATGGGGGAAATTGGCGTCAGCGTACCGCCTCACCACACACGGACCATCACTCAGCGAAAGAAAAGCAAGGAAGCCCGGCTCAGCGCCAAAGGCGGGGTGCCGGTGTCCCCTGCCGTGCTGGAGACTACGGCGCGCAAGCGCTGGGTCCTGTCGTTTCAGGCCGGCGCTCTGATGCGCCTGATCGACGATCTGCTGAAGGGCGATACCCAGGCGATCGAGGCCGAAGCGTCACAGTTTCCAGACCTCTGCCTGCCCGGCGACAATCCCGACGATGCCCTGCGCTACCTCCTGCGCGGGCTCCGCAACGAGCTTCGAACCTTCGATGAGAGCCTTGCAGCCTTGGGCGGGAACGCCCCGGCGGTGGGGGACAATCTGGGGCCGACACTCGCCGCGCTGCGCCAGCTCGCCCTGGCGGTCGCCCAGGTCTTTGCCGCCGCGCCGGACAGCGGGGCGGGCCATGCCCTCCTCTCGATGATCGGCAACACCCTGGATCAAAGCGGGTTGATGCCCTGGCGCGATTTCCTCAGCCGGTTCGGCGGCGCCCATGCCGAACCCTGGGCCGAGCCGGCGCTCGGCGCGGCCCGGGTCCCAGATAGCGAAGACGCCGAAGACGCCCGGCATCTCAAGCCGCAACCCTCCGCCCCGCCCCAGCCGGTCGCCACAGGCCCGGTGGTGGCCCCGGCGGTGGCCCCGGTGGAAGCCGCCAAACCCGCCGCGCCGGCCAAACCCGCGCCGCCGCCGCCCGCGCGCCGCAAGGAGCCCGTCGCCGGGACCGAGGATCCCTTGGAGATCCCCCTGATCCTGGTCCGCCCGGACCAGGGCGACTGGGCCCGGGTGCTGTTCAAGCGGGGGCTCGCCTATCTCACCAAGGTCTACGGCGAGCCGCCGGAGAAACTGCGCCCGCTGCTGGGCAACTGGGTCGCCCAATCCGGCGACGATCACCAGAAGGTGTTCCGCCTGCTGGCCAAGGCCCAGACCCAGCGCGAGCCCGATCCCAAGGGCTGGGTGTCGAAGATCCTGACCGAAAGCACCGGCGCGCCGAGCCCGGCCTGACCGACCTCCCCGGATCCCGCAAGGTGCCGTTGGCAGCCACGTTTTGCGCCGCCGAATCGCCGTTGGTGCGGCGCGCCGAACAGTACCGCAACCCCTGGCAAAGCCCCCTTTCCGGCTAGGGTTGACAAGGATGCGAAACAAAAGTACGAACTCTAAGCATTAGATAGGTAGGCTTTTTCTCGCGGCGCGTTGGGGAGGCGCCCGCGATGGCAGGGTGGCGGCGATGCCGTCCTCAAGCGCACATGTTTTTGCAGGGATGTCCTGCCCCCCATACGATCGCCTACTACGATCGCCATTACCGTCGCTGGGGGGAGGGCGCCCGGATCCTGACCACATCATGGGGAGCAGAATGCCCGAGTCACATCTAGTCGCCAAAACGACGGACATTCCCGCAGACGAAGCCAAGCGGGTGATTATCGGCGAACACCAGATCGCCCTGTTCAACCTGGATGGCGAGTATTACGCCACCGACGATATCTGCACCCATGCCTACGCCTCCCTGTCGGAAGGCTATATCGAGGACGGCTGCGTCGAATGCCCGCTCCATGCGGGCTTGTTCGACATCAAGACCGGCAAAGCCCAGGGCGTCCCGGTGACGGAAGATATCAAGACCTTCCCGGTCCGGATCGAGGGCGAGGACATCTACGTCGAGATCTAGGGCGGGAGGGCTCCGATGCCCGGCGCCCGGAAACGAGGGAGACCAGCATGAGCGATGCCATAGGACCGGACCTGATTCCGCGCATCGAGTTCGAGGATTTCGCCCACGACCTGAAGGAATCGCTCAGGCCCAAGGTGGAACGGCTCGGCTATTGCGGCGAGATCTGGCAGATCGGCGCCAACGTGCCGCAATCCATGTTCCAGTTCTGCGAGCTGACCGAGGCCCTGAAGAGCGAGATCGACATGAAGTATGTCGAGCTGGTGGCGCTGACCGCCGCCGGCGTCATGGGCAATAGTTACGAAAAGAACCAGCACGAACGGCTGGCCAATTCGCTCGACTTTGGCCGCGACTGGATCGCCCAGGTGAACGAGCTGCAGGCTGAGCGCGGCCGGCACATGTCCGACGCCGAATGCGCCGTGCAGAAATTCGCCATGGCGGCGATCTACCGCCGCGGCCACGACTGCCAGGACCTGTTCAAGGAGGTGATCGAAGCCGTCGGGCCGGAGCAGGCGACCGGGATCCTGCTGTCGGTCGGGCGCTGCGTCATGCACGCGATCTTCCGCAACACCTTGGGCCTGGAGCCGCCGGTGGCCTCGCTGTTCGACGATGCGAAAGGCGGCGAAGCGGCATGAGCGAACGCATCCCCCGCCTCGAATTCGAGGAGCTGACGCCGGAATTGCAGGACGTGTTCCGCGCCCGGGTGGAACGGCTCGGCTATCTCGGCGAATTCTTCAAGGTCATGGGCCACGCGCCCGAGACCATGGGCGGGTTCTATACCATCACCGAAAGCCTCAAACAGGTGCTGCCCGACAACGTGACCGAGATCGTCTCGCTGTCGCTGTCGTCCCGCCTCGGCAACCTCTATGAGCAGTATCAGAACGAGCGCTTGTCAAAGCGCCTGGGATTCTCCGACGACTGGATTCGCGAGGCGCTTACCCCCAGTGACGGGGGATCAAGCGTCCTCAGCCCGGAGGAAAAGGCGGTCCAGGCCTTCGCCATCGCCGTCATGGAGAACGCGGGCCAGGGGGTGGAGGCGGAGCTTGACGCCGTGATCGACGCCATCGGCCCGGAAAAGACGGTCGGCGTCATGTGGCTGATCGGCCGCACCGTGACCCACGCGATGATCTCCAACACCCTGAAGCTGGAGCCGCCGGTCAAATCCGTCTTCGACGACGAGGCTTGAACCGAGGCGGGCCAACGCCGCCCGCAAGACCTGAACACAGGGAAACGCCCAAAGAAAAGGAATCGCACCCATGGCCGACATCAAAATCCCCGAAACCTTCCTATGGATCACCGAACAGGATGTCTGCGACCTGATCGACCTGTCCGGATCCGTCGAGGCGCTGGAAAAGGGCCTGATGCTGGAGGCCGACGGCAAGGCGGTCAACATGACCAAGACCCAGACCCTATGGGACGTGGGCTCGCTCAACGTCACCGGGGCCCAGTTCACCGGCGACGGCCTGGTGGGCGCCAAGGTGTGGTCCAACGCCAACCTGGGCGCCGCCCCCATCATCGTCATGCACGGTGCCAACGACGGCCAGATCTACGCCATCGTCGAGGCCTTCGCCCTCGGCCAGATGCGCACCGCGTCGCTCTCATCGGTGGCGACCAAATGGTGCTCCGCCCCCGACGCCGACGAAATGGCGATCATGGGATCGGGCCACCAGGCGCTGCCCCAGGTGGCGGCCATCGACTCGGTGCGCGACCTGAAGCGGGTCCGGGTGTGGAGCCGCACGCCGGCCAACCGCGATGAGTTCGTCGCCCTTCTGCGCGATGCCTTCGATTTCGAGATCACCGCCTGCGACACGGTGGAAGAGGCGGCCAAGGACTGCCCCATCATCACCACCTTCACCCGCGCCAAGGAGCCCTTCGTCTTCGCCGACATGATCAGCCCCGGCACCCATATCAACGCCGGCGGCGCCATCATCCCGACCAACGCGGAGATCGACCAGGGCGTGCTGGACCGTTGCGACAAGATCGTCTGCGACAACCTGGCCCAGGTGCAGAAGGGCAGCCGCGAGCTGATGGAATATGCCGAACGCGCCGGATCCTGGGACGCGGTGATCCCGATCTGCGATCTGGTGAAGGAACAGAAACCCCGCCCCGAAGGCGCCGACATCACCATCTACAAGTTCATGGGCATGGGATTGGCCGACATGGCGAGCGCGGTGGAGATCTTCAAACGCGCCAAGGCGCAAGGCAAGGGCCACGAAGTGCCCCATCCCCACCGCTCCAAACCGCGCCTGACGTGACCGGGACCCCTTTTCCCCTTATGATGACACCAACGTATGGGAACGCTTAGACGGAGACCATCGATATGACCGAATTGAAAGACGTTGAAGCCAAGCTGGTGGAAAAATCCGGGCGCCAGTCGCCGGATACCAACACCTGGGGCGATCACTCGCTCGACCTGTGGGAGCCGTTCATCGTCCGCAAGGACCAGATCGAGGCCGAGGCCGAGCGCCTGGCCGCCCTGCCGATGCCCAATAACGGGGTGCGGCGCACCTATTTCGTCCATCCCCGGGCGGAAGAAGGGACGCTCAGCTTCACCCCGGGCATCAGCTGTTCGCTCGACGTGCTCAACCCCGGCGAGGAAACCGCCTTCGTGCGCCAGAACGCCTCGATCATCGATTTCCCGATCATGGGCGGCGGCAAGGTGGTGATGGGCGAACAAAGTTTTTCCATCAAGCAATACGACCTCCTGACCGTGCCCTCCATGACGGTGCACAAATACGTCAACGACACCGACGAGGTGCAGGTGCGGCTCAGGTATTCCAATTCGCCGATGCTGGAACGCCTCAAGGTCCATTGGCTGGACGAGGATCCGCCCCTGCCGGGCCAGGCCGAATACGACGTGACCGAAACCGCGGAAGAGGCGGGCGAAGCGCCCCAGAGCCCTTTTGGGACCTTCCAGCTGACCGACGACGGCGCGTACCTGAAGCCCTATGAGGAGCTGATCAATCCCGAACCGATCGAGATCAAGCCCCATCAATGGCCCTGGGAAAAGGTCAAGGAGGAGTTGGATAAGCTCGCGGCGCTGGGCTCTAAGTACAAGGGCCGCAGGCTCTATCTGCTCTACGATCCGGTGACCGGGCGCACCAACGGCACCAATCCGAACTTCTTCTCCTGCATCACCATCCGGCCCGGCGGCATCGTCGATCGGCCGCACCGCCATGCGTCGGCCGCCATCAACTATTACTTCGGCGGCGAGGGGCATTCGGTCGTGCAGGGCAAGCGCTATGAATGGAAGGCGGGCGATCTGATGTTGTCCGCGCCCGGTTGGGCCATCCACAACCATGCGTCGGACGTGGGCCCGGTCTATGAGATGACCATCCAGGACATGCCGTTCATGATCAACAATGACAGCCTGCTGTGGCAGGAGGACCTGAAGGGCCAGATCTCGCTTCTGGGCTCCCATGCCGGGTTCGAAACCAACCGCGAAAAGGTGGCGTGACGTGATCAAACTGAAGAAAGACTTCCTGAGGGGCTCCTACCCGCCCATCATCACCCCGTTCAAGGGGAACGGCGATCTCGACGTCGCCAGCCTGCGCAAATGCGTCGATTTCTCGATCCGCAATGGGTCGCACGGCATCTTGCTTTCGGGCACCACGTCGGAGCCGTCCTCGATGACCATCGAGGAACGCATCACCGTCTATAAGGAAGGGATCGACGTGGGCCGCGGCCGGGTGCCGATGGTCTGCGCCACCGGCTCGCAGTCCGAGGCCGAGACCATGGCGCTTTCGGAAGCGGCGGAAAAGGCCGGGGCGGACGCGCTGCTGGTCGTCACGCCGTACTACATCCGCCCGCCCCAGCGGGGCCTGGC